>NZ_JBEXSZ010000087.1:0-35486 GCF_040613865.1 Streptomyces sp. NPDC006197
GCGCAGATGGGCAAGTCCTTCCGGAACGAGATCACTCCGGGCAACTTCATCTTCCGCACGCGCGAGTTCGAGCAGATGGAGATGGACGGAGCCGGACGCCGGCTCCGACGCCGCAGCCCTCGCCCTCGACGCCGTCCCCGACGGACGCGGCGGCTGGCGCCTGCACGGCGAGAAGCGCTGGATCTCCAACGCCCCCGAGGCCGACTTCGCCACCGTCTTCGCCCGCACCACCCGGGGCGCCGGAGCCCGCGGCGTCACCGCCTTCCTCGTCCCCGCCGACCGCCCGGGACTCGGCGGGGAACCGCTCGACATGCTCGCCCCGCACGCCCTCGGCACCCTCACCTTCGACGGCGTCCCCGTCGGCCCCGAGGACCTCCTCGGCGCCCCGGACCGGGGCTTCCGGGTCGCCATGAACACCCTCAACCTCTTCCGGCCCAGCGTCGGCGCCTTCGCCGTCGGCATGGCCCAGGCCGCCCTCGACGCGGCCCTCGCCCACACCGCCGCCCGCCCCGCCTTCGGCGGCGTCCTCGCCGACCTCCAGGCCGTCTCGCACCGCGTCGCCGAGATGGCGACCCGCACCGAGGCCGCCCGCCTCCTCGTGTACGCGGCGGCCGTCGCGTACGACGAGGGGGACCCCGACGTCCCCCGCCGCTCCGCCATGGCCAAGCTCCTCGCCACCGAGACCGCCCAGTACGTCGTCGACTCCGCCGTCCAGCTGCACGGCGCCCTCGCCCTCCAGCGCGGCCACCTCCTGGAACACCTCTACCGGGAGGTCCGCGCCCCCCGGATCTACGAGGGCGCGACGGAGGTGCAGCGCACGATCATCGCGAAGGAGCTGTACGCGAAGGTGCCGCCCACCGAGGTGCCGCCCGGCGATCGGCGGCCCACGGGGGACACGTACGCCCTGAAGCCGAAGGAGGCGACCGCATGAGCCTGCACCGCCACAACCCCGCCGAACTCTCCCCGCCCACCGGCTTCTCCCACGCCGTCACCGCCACCGGCAGCCGGCTCGTCTTCCTCGCCGGGCAGACCGCCCTCGACACCGAGGGCAAGGTCGTGGGGGAGGGGCTCACCGAGCAGTTCACCACCGCCCTCGCCAATCTGCTCACCGCCCTGCGGCACGCCGGCGGCACCCCCGCCGACCTCGCCCGCGTCACCGTCTACACCACCGACGTCCCGGGCTACCGCGACCACGCGCACGAACTGGGCCGGATCTGGCGCCGCTTGGCGGGCCGCGACTACCCGGCGATGGCCGTCATCGGAGTCGTACGCCTCTGGGACGAGCAGGCCCTGGTGGAGCTCGACGGCTTCGCGGTCCTGGACTAGGGCCTGTCTGACAGTTCCCGTCGGGTCCGGCCCGCCCGGCACGCACGCTCGCCGCACGGCCGAAACGCCCAAGTAGCTCCGCTACAAGGACGCCCCGGCCGCACGCCGATCGCACGCACCGGACGACCCGGCCTGATCCGACGGGAACTGTCAGACAGGCCCTCCGCCCCCGCTTGATCAACTGGTCACCCGCACGGGGCGGGCTTAGTGTCGAAAGGTGGACTGACCGGCCCACGGAACACTCACCAGGCGAGGCTCGAGGCGCCACATGAGTACACCCAAGCCGACGACACCTGCACAGACCGCCACTCCGAAGAAGGGCGGGGACGGCAAGGGCATCGCCCTGTTCGTGATCGCCTCCTGTCAGCTGATGGTGGTCCTCGACATCACCATCGTGAACATCGCCCTTCCGCACATCCAGACGGCGCTGGACTTCTCGACCACCAGCCTGTCCTGGGTCGTCAACGCCTACACGCTCACCTTCGGCGGACTGCTGCTCCTCGGCGGGCGCACCGGCGACATCCTGGGCCGACGACGCGTCTTCATCTTCGGAGTGCTGCTCTTCGGACTGGCCTCCCTCTTCTGCGGACTCGCGCAGAGCGAGTGGCAACTCCTCGCGGCCCGGGCGCTCCAGGGCGTCGGCGGCGCGATAGCCTCGCCGACCTCGCTCTCCCTCATCACCACCACGTTCGACGAAGGCCCGGAACGCAACCGGGCCTTCGGTGTCTTCGCGGGCGTCTCGGCCGGCGGCGGCGCGATCGGCCTGGTGGCCGGAGGCATGCTCGTCCAATGGCTCGACTGGCGCTGGATCTTCTTCGTCAACGTCCCGATCGCCATCGTGATCGCGCTCCTCACACCGCGTCACGTCAAGGAGTCCGAGCGGCACCCCGGCCACTTCGACCTGGCCGGCGCGCTGACCTCGACGCTCGGCATGGTGGCGCTGGTGTACGGATTCATCCGGGCCGCGCAGGAAGGCTGGAGCGACCCCTACACGATCGGCTCGTTCGCCGCCGCGATCGTCCTCCTGGCGACGTTCATCCTCATCGAGCGGCGCTCCCAGCAGCCCATCACGCCCCTGCACATGTTCGCCGACCGCAACCGCTCGGGCACGTACGTCATCATGCTCTGCCTGGCGGCGGCCATCTTCGGGATGTTCTTCTTCCTCACCCTCTTCGTGCAGCAGGTGCTGGGCTTCAGCCCCCTGACGACGGGCCTCGCGTTCCTGCCGGTCAGCGCGATCATCGCGGTCGGCGCCGGCTTCACGTCCAACCTGCTGCCCAAGTACGGCCCGAAGCCCTTCATGGTGACGGGCTCGGTGCTCGCCGCGGCCGGACTGTCCTGGCTGACGCTCACCGACGTGGGCTCCACCTACGCGGGCAGCATCCTCGGACCGATCCTCGTCTTCGGCCTCGGCATGGGCCTGATGTTCGTCTCGCTGACCATCATGGCGCTGTCGAACGTCGAACAGAGGGAGTCCGGCGCCGCGTCCGGCCTGCTCAACGCCATGCAGCAGGTGGGCGGTTCGCTCGGCCTCTCGATCCTGGTGACCGTCTTCGGCACGGCCAGCCGCAACGAGGCGGACAAGCAGGTCCCCGCCTTCCTCTCCCAGGCGGGCCCGCTGGAGAAGGCCCAGTTCGCCAAAACCGGCCAGCTCCCACCCCCCTGGAGCGACCAGGTCCTCACCTCCGGCGTCTCCGCGGGCTTCGTCACGGCGGCGATCTTCGCCGTCGTCGGCGCCCTGGTCGCCCTCTTCGTGATCCAGGTCCGCGCCTCCGACATCGAACGGCTCAAGGGCGGCGGAGTGATGCCGGGCGCCGGCTGAGCCCCGCTACGGCGTGGGCGTCGGCTCGGGACGCAACCGGGCGTACGGCCGCTCGGGACAGGGGGCGTCGGGCGGCGCCAGCTTCAGATAGACGGTCCCGTACTGCGGGTTCTCGATCTCCTTGCCCGGCTCGGGGTCCTGGAAGCAGACCTTCCACGGGTCCGCGACGGCGGGCAGCGCCACATCGGAGTACGCGCTCTCCGGCTCGACCTTCCTGAACCCGATCGGCGCCAGCGTCTTTCCGGCCCGCGCGAAGGCCATGCCGGTGACGGCGGGCATCTTCGGCCAGGGCGGCTTCTCGCCGTCGACGGCGGGGCAGGGCGCCCCGACACGCACCACCCCGAGGTCCAGTGCGGGCCGACCGCCGTCCCGCTGCCCCGCCGGCGTCTGGAAGCACACCGTCCACTCGTCCGCGTCCCACTGCCTGGCGTCCTGGTCGGAGGCGTCGTGCGACACGACGGAGTACCCGGCCCCGGACGCGACCTCCTGGGCCTCCTTGAGCCGCTTCCCGACGAGCACGGGAGGCTTGGCGGGCTTGGCGGGCTCGGGAGCGGCGGAGACGGTGACCGTGGCCCTCGGCGGCCGGGCATCACCCCGCCCCGTCTCCTTCTCCGGCGAACCGCCGCCGGAGAAGCGAGACGCGGACCACACGACCGCGAGCAGCACGACCACCGCGACGGCGGCGACCCCCGGCCGCCGCCACCACCGCCGAACGGCCTCAGGGGGTGACGACGGGGGCGGCGGCGGGGCAGAGGGGTACGAGTCCACGCGGGGATCGTAGACAGAACCCCCGCGCCGCCGCGCAAGAACGAGACGCCGCCCTCCCTGGCAGCCTGCCCGGCCCTTGAGTCTGTGCGAGTGCAGATGCAAGGGCCGGCCATACGGCGCTGACGGTCAGCAGGGGGGGGAAGCGCCCTATCGAGAAGGCGGTTTCTGCCGCCGGAGCAGACCTGAAACTGTCGCGCGCCCCGACCACGGTCGCACGAGCAAGAGCGTCTCCCCGCCGCGCGATGTGACCGCGTTGGCCCCCGCCCGAGGATTCGGCGCGGGCGCCACCTCGCCCCGGGCGACCGCAGCCGCAGGGATGTCCGTCTCCCAGGAGGTCCCTGCCGGGGCCGGCAACGACATCGTGGGGAAGCTGTACTTCTTCACGCCCGAGGGGGAGCTCAACCACTGCAGCGCGGCGTCGATCGTCTCGGGCAACAAGAACACCATCTGGACCGCCGGCCACTGCGTACATCGAGGTGACGCTTCGGGCGATGCCGGTTGGAACAGGAACTCCCTGTACGTGCCCGGGTGCAACCGTGGCGCAGAGCCCCTTGGAACATGGACCGCAGCCCGTCAATTCGCGCCGAGTGCCTGGACCCGGGACGGGGACGCGCGTGAGGCCGACGTGGCGGCGATCGTGCTCAACCCGCGCCTGGACGGAAACCTGGAGGACGTGGTCGGGTACGCCCTGGGTTACATCGAGGTCCCCACCGTCGGCAGCGTCGCGCGGACCGCCCAGCCCGAGGCGCTGGAGGAGCTCCGGCCGCTCGCCGAGGCCATCGTGACCTGTGCCCGGAACCACGACCTGATCGGCTATCTGGAGGCCGACCGCCAGTTCCGTCTAGGGAGCCGTAGCCTTCACCCGGCCTCGCGGAAGCTGCGGTCGTCCTCCTCGTCGCCCTGGCGGCGTCGTAGACAGCCGTACAGGGCGCGCGTGGCGTATGAAGTCCGGGGCTCAGGTCGTGGGCTTCGGCGAGGTCTGGTCGTAGGGCCGCCTGGTACCCGGCGCCGGATGCCGGGGCCCAGGGGGTTGGCCCACTGGTGCAGGATCGGGCCCTCTTCGAGCGGGCCGTCGAAGCCGGCGCCGGCGTCGGTGTGCACCGTGACGAGCGAGGCGACGGTGTTCACAGGGGCGGCGACCACTCACGTGGACGCTGCTCCCTTCAGGCGGTCGGGGTCGGGGCGGCGACCCCCCGCGGGGCCCGGTCGGCGCCGGGCCCCGAGGGTATGAGCCGCCCGTGCAGCGGTGCCCGGTGCGGGCACCGGGTCGGCTCGGCGGGCCTCAGCCGAAGGAGATCCCGGCGCCGACCGGGCCGGTGGCCTCGAGGTAGGCGACCAGCTGGCACTGCTGCACGGAGCAGTCCACGGACACGGTGGAACCGGTGCTCCAGTCGGTGGCCGTGAACGTCTTCCGCACGGTGTAGTTGGCGGTAAAGCTGCCGTCGGCGCCGACGGTGGCCTTCGACAGGGTGTCGGTGCACGTGGTGACCTCGCGGCACTGCGACACGGCGACTTCGGCACCCGCGGGGTAACCGGTGCCCGTCACGGTCACGGTCTGGCCGTTGGCCAGGCCGGTACCGGGCGAGACGGTCACCACCGGGGCCGCGGAGGCCGGGGACACGGAGAAAGCGAGGGCGGCCGTGGCGGTGGCAGCCAGCGTGACGGCCTTGGTCAGACGCGAGCGGATCTGCATGGTCATCTCCCTAATGGGTGCGGAAAGGCAAGGAACGGCGCGTGTCTGTTGATCGCGCCTCACCCAGGCTCAACCGGAACGCTGGAGAATGACTCGAAAACGGCTCGAATTAGCTGCTGGGGCAGGGGAGTTGAGAGCGCAATGGGTGGGCTCGGGAGCAGAACCGGAACCTGAGGGCCGGGTGCCGGAACGGAGGGCCGCGCCCCCGCTCTGGGTAGCGTCGAACACTCCGTCGGGACCTGACAGGCACCCATGGCCTGCATCTTTATGAACAAATGGGAATGAAAAGATCGAGGTCCCATCACTCTCCGTGAAGAATGATGGGACCTCGGTTGTGCGCCAAAGAGACTGACTTCCGTCAGTCAACGGTCGTCCCGTTGCGCATTTCCTGAAGACGTCGGAAGGTGCCGGAAGGTGTTTTCGCAGGTCGAGGTGCGTTGCCGAGGCCGACGATCTCGGTCCCTCATGTCCCGGTTCGCCCTTCCGCCTAGATGTCCCGGAAGATCTCGATCTGCGCGCCGATCGAGTTGAGGCGTTCCGCGAGGTCCTCGTAACCGCGGTTGATGACGTACACGTTGCGCAGGACCGACGTGCCCTCCGCCGCCATCATGGCGAGCAGGACGACCACGGCCGGGCGCAGGGCCGGCGGGCACATCATCTCGGCGGCGCGCCAGCGGGTCGGGCCCTCCACGAGGACGCGGTGGGGGTCGAGGAGCTGGAGGCGGCCGCCGAGGCGGTTGAGGTCGGTGAGGTAGATGGCGCGGTTGTCGTAGACCCAGTCGTGGATGAGGGTCTTGCCCTGGGCCGTCGCCGCGATCGCCGCGAAGAAGGGGACGTTGTCGATGTTCAGGCCCGGGAACGGCATCGGGTGGATCTTGTCGATCGGCGCCTCCAGCTTGGAGGGACGGACCGTCAGGTCGACCAGGCGGGTGCGGCCGTTGTCCGCCGCGTACTCCGCCGAGCGGTCGTGGTCGAGGCCCATCTCCTCCAGGACCGCGAGCTCGATCTCCATGAACTCGATCGGGACGCGGCGGATCGTCAGCTCCGACTCCGTCACCACGGCCGCGGCGAGCAGGCTCATCGCCTCGACCGGGTCCTCGGAGGGGGAGTAGTCGACGTCCACGTCGATCTGCGGCACGCCGTGCACGGTCAGGGTGGTGGTGCCGATGCCGTCGACCCGGACGCCGAGGGTCTCCAGGAAGAAGCAGAGGTCCTGGACCATGTAGTTGGAGGAGGCGTTGCGGATGACGGTCACGCCGTCGTGCCGGGCGGCGGCGAGCAGCGCGTTCTCGGTGACGGTGTCCCCGCGCTCGGTCAGGACGATCGGGCGGTCGGGGGAGACGGAGCGGTCGACCTGGGCGTGGTAGATGCCCTCGGTGGCCGTGACCTCCAGGCCGAAGCGGCGCAGCGCGATCATGTGCGGCTCGATCGTGCGCGTACCGAGGTCGCAGCCGCCGGCGTACGGCAGCCTGAAACGGTCCATGCGGTGCAGCAGCGGGCCGAGGAACATGATGATCGAGCGGGTGCGGATCGCGGCCTCGGCGTCGATGGACTCCATGTCGAGCTCGGCCGGGGGGACGATCTCCAGGTCCGTGCAGTCGTTGATCCAGCGGGTGCGGACGCCGACGGAGTTGAGGACCTCCAGGAGCCGGAAGACCTCCTCGATGCGGGCGACCCGGCGCAGGACCGTGCGGCCCTTGTTGAGGAGCGAGGCGCAGAGCAGCGCGACACAGGCGTTCTTGCTCGTCTTGACGTCGATGGAGCCGGAGAGGCGGCGACGGCCGACGACCCGGAGGTGCATGGGTCCCGCGTATCCCAGGGACACAATCTCGCTGTCGAGGGCTTCGCCGATCCGGGCGATCATCTCAAGGCTGATGTTCTGGTTGCCGCGCTCGATCCGGTTGACGGCGCTCTGGCTCGTGGCCAGTGCTTCGGCGAGCTGCGTCTGTGTCCAGCCGCGGTGTTGCCGGGCGTCACGGATGAGCTTGCCGATGCGTACGAGGTAGTCGTCTGCCATGGCGTCACGTTATCTCAGATATGAGATGTGATCCGTCATCGAGTGGGCCATCAGGGTGAATCGCCGTGCGCGGTCGGGTGGCGCGGTTCGTACAGGGGGAGTTCGGTGCCGCTCGGCAGCCGGACGGCGGCGAGCAGGCCCCAGCCCTGGTCGGTGATGGCCCGTGAGATTTCCGCGCCCCGATCCTCCAGGTTTGTCAGGGTCTGGGTGAGGTCGTCGCACATGAGGTACACCTCGTGCTGGGGCTCGCCCGTCGTGGGGTGCACCGCGATCTCGGCGGGCGGCAGCTTGAAGATGAGCCAGCCCCCTCCGGCGTCCACGTGCTCGAAGCCGACGACGTCCTTGAGGAAGGCCCGGTCGGCCTCCGCGTCCCGGGTGTAGAGAACCACGTGCGCGCCGCTGATCATGAACCGATCGTCGGCCGGGACGCCCGCCGCGGCAATCGGGCCGCACCCGTTCGGGGCGGGGCCGAACACCTCCTGGGGGGTGTCTTGTCGATCAGGCCGGGCTCGCGGCCCTGCTCGTCCCGGTGACCGTGGGCGTGCTGCTCGCGTATTCCTGCGCATGGCGCAGGGGCTTCTCGCCCGCCGCGTCGGCCGGGGTGGGCGCGTGCGTCCTGGTCGCCACGAGCGTGATCATCGGCCGGAACCCGGCGCGCGCCGGGCGCGAGCAGTACTCCGGCATGGCGGACTACGGCACCTGTACGACCGTCGTCGGCGACGACGGGATGACCACCACCGGCGGTGGCCTCACCAGCGCTATCGACTGGCAGGCGTTCCCCCGGTGCATCGAGACCGGCGAGCTGTTCGTCTTCATGCCGAGACGCATACGCGTCTATTTCGCACTGCCCAAGCGCGGCGCCGCGGACCCCGCGGACGTGGATCGGGTGCGCGCCGTCCTGGCGGCGGCGAACCTGCGCAGGCTTCGGGGCATGCCAGGCATGACCGGGCGGCGGTGATGTACTAGAGTTATCTCGACATCGAGATATCTGCCGAGGCGCACCGCTGCCGCCACCCTGGTAAGGATTACCTAACTTAGCCTTACCTTAGCGGATCGACGACGCGTACGTGGCGGCAGGATGTGGTGAAACGCGCACATATATGAAGGAGACTGTCGTGTCGGCGAACAGCTTCGACGCCCGCAGCACGCTGCGCGTGGGCGACGAGTCGTACGAGATCTTCAAGCTGGACAAGGTCGAGGGCTCCGCGCGCCTCCCTTACAGCCTGAAGGTCCTCCTGGAGAACCTGCTCCGCACCGAGGACGGCGCGAACATCACCGCCGACCACATCCGGGCCCTCGGCAACTGGGACTCGCAGGCTCAGCCGAGCCAGGAGATCCAGTTCACGCCCGCCCGCGTGATCATGCAGGACTTCACCGGTGTGCCCTGTGTCGTCGACCTCGCCACCATGCGCGAGGCCGTCAAGGAGCTCGGCGGCGACCCGGCGAAGATCAACCCGCTGGCCCCGGCCGAGCTGGTCATCGACCACTCGGTCATCGCCGACAAGTTCGGCACCAAGGACGCCTTCGGCCAGAACGTCGAGCTGGAGTACGGCCGCAACAAGGAGCGCTACCAGTTCCTGCGCTGGGGCCAGACCGCCTTCGACGAGTTCAAGGTCGTCCCGCCCGGCACCGGCATCGTCCACCAGGTGAACATCGAGCACCTGGCCCGCACGGTCATGGTCCGCAACGGCCAGGCCTACCCCGACACCCTCGTCGGCACCGACTCGCACACCACCATGGTCAACGGCCTCGGCGTGCTCGGCTGGGGCGTCGGCGGCATCGAGGCCGAGGCCGCGATGCTCGGCCAGCCGGTCTCCATGCTCATCCCGCGCGTCGTCGGCTTCAAGCTGACCGGCGAGCTGCCCACCGGCACCACCGCCACCGACCTGGTGCTGACCATCACCGAGATGCTGCGCAAGCACGGTGTCGTCGGCAAGTTCGTCGAGTTCTACGGCGAGGGCGTGGCGGCGACGAGCCTCGCCAACCGCGCCACCATCGGCAACATGTCGCCGGAGTTCGGCTCCACCGCCGCGGTCTTCCCGATCGACGACGAGACCCTGAACTACCTCAAGCTCACCGGCCGCTCCGAGCAGCAGGTCGCGCTCGTCGAGGCGTACGCCAAGGAGCAGGGCCTCTGGCTGGACCCGAAGGCCGAGCCGGACTTCTCCGAGAAGCTGGAGCTCGACCTCTCCACCGTCGTCCCGTCGATCGCCGGCCCGAAGCGCCCGCAGGACCGCATCGTCCTCGCGAACGCCGCCGCGCAGTTCGCCCAGGACGTCCGCAACTACGTCGACGAGGTCGACGAGGCGGGCAAGGAGTCCTTCCCGGCCTCCGACGCCCCGGCGAACCACCCGAACGGCGCCCCGTCGAAGCCGGTCCAGGTGACCGCCCCCGACGGCTCGACGTACGAGATCGACCACGGCGCCGTCACCGTCGCCGCGATCACCTCCTGCACCAACACGTCGAACCCGTACGTGATGGTCGCCGCCGCGCTCGTCGCGAAGAAGGCCGTCGAGAAGGGCCTGACCCGCAAGCCGTGGGTCAAGACCACCCTCGCCCCGGGCTCCAAGGTCGTCACCGACTACTTCGACAAGGCGGGCCTCACCCCGTACCTCGACAAGGTCGGCTTCAACCTCGTCGGCTACGGCTGCACCACCTGCATCGGCAACTCCGGCCCGCTGCCGGAGGAGGTCTCCAAGGCCGTCAACGAGCACGACCTGGCCGTGACCTCGGTGCTCTCGGGCAACCGCAACTTCGAGGGTCGCATCAACCCCGACGTCAAGATGAACTACCTGGCCTCCCCGCCGCTGGTCGTCGCGTACGCCATCGCGGGCTCCATGAAGGTGGACATCACCAAGGACGCGCTCGGCACCGACACCGAGGGCAACCCGGTCTTCCTCAAGGACATCTGGCCGTCCGAGGCCGAGGTCAACGACGTCGTCGCCAACGCCATCGGCGAGGACATGTTCAACAAGTCCTACCAGGACGTCTTCGCGGGCGACGCCCAGTGGCAGGCGCTGCCGATCCCGACCGGCAACACCTTCGAGTGGGACGCCGAGTCCACCTACGTCCGCAAGCCCCCGTACTTCGAGGGCATGACGATGGAGACCACCCCGGTCACCGACATCGTCGGCGCCCGCGTCCTGGCCAAGCTGGGCGACTCGGTCACCACCGACCACATCTCCCCGGCCGGCGCCATCAAGGCCGACACCCCGGCCGGCAAGTACCTCACCGAGCACGGTGTGGAGCGTCGTGACTTCAACTCCTACGGCTCGCGCCGGGGCAACCACGAGGTCATGATCCGCGGCACCTTCGCCAACATCCGCCTGCGCAACCAGATCGCGCCGGGCACCGAGGGCGGCTACACCCGCGACTTCACCCAGGCCGACGCTCCGGTGTCGTTCATCTACGACGCCTCGCAGAACTACCAGGCCGCCGGCACCCCGCTGGTCATCCTGGGCGGCAAGGAGTACGGCTCCGGCTCGTCCCGCGACTGGGCCGCCAAGGGCACCGCGCTCCTCGGCGTCAAGGCCGTCATCACCGAGTCGTACGAGCGCATCCACCGCTCGAACCTCATCGGCATGGGCGTCCTGCCGCTGCAGTTCCCGGCCGGCCAGTCGGCCGACTCGCTCGGCCTGACCGGCGAGGAGACCTTCTCCATCACGGGCGTCACGGAGCTGAACGAGGGCACCACGCCGAGCACGGTCAAGGTCACCACCGACACCGGTGTCGAGTTCGACGCGGTCGTCCGCATCGACACCCCCGGTGAGGCGGACTACTACCGCAACGGCGGCATCATGCAGTACGTGCTCCGCAACCTGATCCGCGGCTGACGCACCGGGCAACGGGCACACGGGAAGGGCCCCGCTCCTCGGAAGAGGAGCGGGGCCCTTGCGTTCGTCACACGCGCCGTCTCACGACGGGAGCGAGGATCAGAACATGATGCGGTAGGTGTTCCAGCCGCTGCTGCCGATCTGCACGCGCGGCTTGAACGGCGTGGTGCCGTTCGCGGTGCCCTTGTACAGCCACAGGGCGCCGACCTTGTCACGGGCGACCAGGTCGGTGATGCCGTCGAGGTCGATGTCACCGGTCGAGACGAGGGTGTTGTAGGTATTCCAGCCGCCGCCGATCCGGGTGCGGGTGGCGAACGGCGCCTTGTAGTTGCCGGTGCCCTTGTACAGCCACAGCACGCCGTAGCTGTCGCGGGCGACGATGTCGTCCTTGCCGTCGCCGCTCAGGTCGCCCTTGCCGGCGATCTGGGTGTAGGCGTTCCAGCCGCCACCCACCCTGTAGCGGGTGGTGACCTTGCCGTTGCCGTAGCCCAGGTACAGCCACAGCACGCCGTAGCTGTCACGGGCGAGCAGGTCGTCGGCGGTGGCGCCACCGAGCTGGCCCGCGGACAGGACCTGGTTGTAGATGCTCCAGCCGCTGCCGACGGTGACCGGGTCGCCGCCGTACTCCATGTACGACAGGCGGCCCGCGGTCACGTCCCAGATGCCGTCGGCGCTGCCGTCGTGGTCCCGGTCGACCTGGGTGATGAACTTGGCGCTGCCCCAGCCGTAGCCGGTGTAGAGGCGGGCGTCGAGGCCGCCCCGGCCGTTCGGCGCGTAGCCGTACATGTCGCCACGGGAGTCGACGCCGTAGAGGGCGTTCACCTGGGCGTCGGAGGCGGTGTCGGCAGCGAAGGCGCTCGCGTTGCCCGAGGGCTGCTGGACGGCGGCGGACGCGGTCCGCTCCTGCGGCGCGTCGGCCGCGACGGCGGCCGTCGTGGTGCCGACCAGGGCCGCGGTTATCGCCGCGACCGTGACACGGGACAGGATGCCCGTGCGGTTCAGGCCAGAAGAGTTGGCCACGTAATACTCCAGATCCGTATGGAATGAGGCGGGTCCCGCCGCACGCCCGTGCCGGAGGCAGGGGTGGGCGGGACCTCTATGATCCAGGATCCTTCTCACGAGATCTTCACCGGGCAACTGGTTTGTGACACAACTGTTTCGATGTCGGTCGTATGCACCATTTGCGCGCTTCCTCCCGCGCGCTCCCGGTCTCCTGACGCGTCGGCCCGGCCATGGGGTGAGCCTGATGTCGTGTCAAGGGTGTTGCGTGGCGAATGGTTGGACGAAACGCCGCAGATCCAGCGTGCTTATCCCGGAGGTCTCAACTCGGGAAAGATGGTCGTGGAAACCTGGTTTCGATCTTGCTCCCATGAAGGGAAGTGGACTATACCTGTCGGCGTCCAGCCAGTCGGAGCAATCCGGCGACGGCCCGACGCGTGCACGACCCGGCTGCAAATGACCGCGGTGGCGGGGCCCTTCGCCTGTGGCGAGTGAGTACGGGCGACCGGTACACCGCCTGAGTCCTGAATGAAGGCGAGGACTTGAGCATGGGATCCACCTCCGCACACCACGGTGAGGGCCTCGGCCGTCGCGATCTGATCAAGCGCTCCGCCGCCATCGGTCTGATCTCCGTGCCGACCATGGGCTTCCTGTCCGCCTGCGCGAGCAGCGACAGCGGTGGAAACGGAAAGGTCGAGAAGGGCACGAAGTCCGACAAGAACCCGCTCGGGGTGAACGAGTCGGCACCGCTCGATTTCGTCCTCTTCGACGGCGGATTCGGACAGGAGTACGCCAAGGATGCGATCAAGGTCTACGAGACCAATTACCCCAAGGCGAGCGTCAAGTTCACACCGACCCAGAAGATCACCACCACGCTGCAGCCGCGCTTCAACGGCGGCACCCCGCCGGACCTCATCGACAACTCCGGCGCCGAGCAGATGGACATGGGCGTCCTCGTCGGCCAGAAGCAGCTGGCGGACCTCACCCCGCTCCTGGACGCGCCGTCCATCGACGACCCGAGCAAGAAGGTCCGCGACACCCTGCGGCCCGGCATCGTCGAGATGGGCCAGTTCGACGGCGACTCGGTGTGGATCATGTACTACGCGTACACGGTCTACGGCGTCTGGTACTCGCAGAAGCTGCTCGACTCCCTCGACGCGAAGTACCCCGAGACCTGGGACGAGATGCTGGCCGTCTGCGAGAAGGCCAAGAAGAAGGGCATCGCGGGCTGGACGTACGCCGGCAAGTACCCGTACTACGTCCCCTTCTCGCTCTACCCGATGATCGGCAAGGTCGGCGGCCGCGAGGTCCTCGACGCCATCGACAACCTGGAGCCGAAGGCCTGGGAGCACCCCGCGGTCAAGACCTGCTTCGAGGCGTACTACGAGCTCGTCAGGAAGGGCTACATCCTCAAGGGCACCCCCGGCCTCGACCACATCCAGTCGCAGACCGCCTGGACCGAGGGCAAGGCGCTGTTCATCCCGAACGGCTCCTGGGTCGAGAACGAGGCCGCGAAGACCATGCCGGCCGACTTCGACCTGGCCGTCTCGGCCCCGACAGGCATCGACTCGTCCGACAAGATGCCCTTCGGCACCATCTGGGCGTCCGGCGGCGAGCCCTTCATCGTCCCGGCGAAGGCGAAGAACCTGGAGGGCGGCCTGGAGCAGCTGCGCATCATGCTCAGCGAGGCCTCCTCGAAGAACTTCACCAAGTCCGTGAAGTCCCTGACCGCCTTCAACGGCGGTACCGACGGCATCGAGCTGACCCCGGGCCTCAAGTCCGGTGTCGCCGCCCTGGAGAAGGCCGGCCAGAACGTCGTCAACCCGCGCCTCCAGGACTGGTACGTCGCCCTCCAGAAGGAGAAGATCGGTGTCGCCGGCCTCGGCGAGATGATGGCCGGCCGCGCGACCCCGGCCGAGACGATCAAGAAGATCCAGAAGTACGCCGACGAGGCGGCCGGGGACTCCTCGATCAAGCACTACAAGCACCAGTGAGCAGTGCCGGGGCCCCTTCCCGCCGACCGGGAGCGGGCCCCGGCCCCTTGGCGCGTGGCACCAGCGGCGCGTCTGTCGCGGGAAAGATCGGGGTCGGTAGGAATGCAACACGGAAAGTACCGTTTCATCGTGGGGTTCCTGGCGGCCCCCCTCGCGCTCTACGTGCTGTTCGTCATCTGGCCGTTCATCCAGTCCATCTACTACTCGTTCACGGACTGGAGCGGACTGAGTCCCGAATTCGGGATGGTCGGATTCGACAACTACAGCAGGATGCTGGACGACGAGGTCTTCTGGAAATCGCTCCAGCACAGTCTGACCTTCGCGGTGGTGCTGCCCCTGGTGACCGTGGGGCTCGCGCTTTTCTTCGCCTTCATGCTCAATGTCGGCGGTCGGCGCCGCAGGGGCGCGGCGATCGCGGGTGTGCGCGGGTCCTCTTTCTACAAGATCGTCTATTTCTTCCCGCAGGTGCTGTCGATCGCGATCGTCGCGCTGCTCTTCCAGTTCGCGTACAACCCGAACAGCGGAGCCATCAATTCCGTGTTGAAGGGCGTCGGTCTCGACAGCGTCCAGCCGGACTGGCTCGGAGATCCGGACCTCGCCCTCATCTGCGTGATGGTCGTCCTCGTCTGGTCCACGGTCGGATTCTTCGTCGTCCTCTTCTCGGCCGGCATGGCCTCCATTCCGAGGGACTTCTACGAGGCGGCCCTGCTCGACGGCGCGAACCGCTTCACCACGTTCTTCAAGATCACCATGCCGCTGCTCTGGGACACCGTGCAGTCCGGCTGGATCTACATGGGCATCCTCGCGCTCGGCGCGGAATCCTTCGCCGTCGTCCAGATCATGACCGTCGGCCCCAACGGCGGCGGACCCGACTTCTCCACCATCGTCCTTCCGCTGTACGTGTACCAGAAGGCGTTCCGGGACGGTCAGGCCGCCTACGCAACGACCATCGGTGTCGCGCTCCTCATCGTCACGCTGGCCTTCGCGGCCGTCGTGATGAAGGTGGGCCGGCGCGAGCGGCTGGAGTTCTGATGAAGACGACCGACACTGCCACCACCGGCGTCGAGACCCCCGGGTCCCCGGCCGGCCCGGGCCCCGCGGTCACCAAGACGACGGCGCCCGCCCCCCGCAGGACCGCCAAGGCCGAGGGCGCGACCCTCAACGTCTTCTCGCACGGCGTCCTGATCATCTGGGCGATCATGGTCGTCATGCCGCTGCTCTGGGCGGTGATGACCTCCTTCAAGACCGACAAGGCGATCTTCACCTCCCCCTGGTCGCTGCCCGACAGGCTGCACTTCGAGAACTGGTCGCGCGCCTGGACCGAGGCGCACATGAGCGACTACTTCCTGAACACCCTCCTGGTGGTCGGCGGCTCGCTCCTCGGCACGCTCCTCCTCGGCTCGATGGCGGCCTACGTCCTGGCCCGCTTCGACTTCCCGGGCAACCGCTTCATCTACTTCCTCTTCATCGGAGGGATGAGCTTCCCGGTCATCCTGGCGCTCGTGCCGCTCTTCTACGTGATGCAGAACATGGCCCTGCTCAACACGCTGCACGGCCTGATCCTGGTCTACATCGCGTACTCGCTGCCGTTCACCGTCTTCTTCCTCACGGCCTTCTTCCGCACCCTGCCGACCTCGGTGGCGGAGGCGGCCTTCGTGGACGGGGCCTCGCACACCCGGACCTTCTTCCAGGTGATGCTGCCGATGGCCAAGCCCGGCCTCATCAGCGTCGGCATCTTCAACTTCCTCGGCCAGTGGAACCAGTACCTGCTGCCGACGGTGCTCAACACCGAGCCGGAGAAGAAGGTGCTCTCGCAGGGCCTCGTCCAGCTGGCCGTCAGCCAGGGCTACAAGGGCGACTGGTCCGGCCTCTTCGCCGGCCTGGTGATGGCGATGCTCCCGGTCCTCGCGGCGTACATCGTCTTCCAGCGGCAGGTGGTGGCCGGCCTCACCGCCGGCGCCGTGAAGTAACCCCGCCACCGCGTTCCCCGGGCCCCCGGCGCACCCGCGCCGGGGGCCCGGCGCGTCGTGTGACACTCGCCCTCCGACACTCAAGGTCTTGACGGGGACCAAGCCGAAAGCGTCCCCTTAGAGTTCACATGTTGGAGAAAACGGTGGGAGTGAGTGGGTCGATGGAGACTCCTGGGTCGCAGACGTCTCTGCACAGGGCCAATCTCGAACGGGTCGTCCGGGCGGTGCGCATGGCCGGCTCGCTCACCCAGGCGGAGATCGCCCGGACGACGGGCCTCTCCGCCGCCACGGTCTCCAACATCGTGCGGGAGCTGAAGGACGGCGGCACCGTCGAGGTCACGCCGACGTCCGCCGGGGGCCGCCGGGCCCGCAGCGTCTCGCTCTCCGGCGACGCCGGCATCGTGATCGGCGTGGACTTCGGCCACACCCACCTGCGGGTCGCCGTCGGCAACCTCGCCCACCAGGTGCTCGCCGAGGAGGCCGAGCCGCTCGACGTGGACGCCTCCGCCGCCGAGGGCTTCGACCGCGCCGAGCAGCTGGTCAAGCGGCTGATCCGGGCCACCGGCATCGGCCCCGACAAGGTGATCGGCGTCGGCCTCGGCGTGCCCGGTCCGATCGACGTCTCCTCCGGGACGCTCGGCTCGACCTCGATCCTGCCGGGCTGGAGCGGCATCAACCCCGCCGAGGAGCTCTCCGCCCGGCTCGGCGTCCCCGTGCACGTCGACAACGACGCCAACCTCGGCGCGCTCGGCGAGCTCGTCTGGGGCAGCGGCCGGGGCGTCAAGGACCTGGCCTACATCAAGGTGGCCAGCGGCGTCGGCGCCGGACTCGTCATCGACGGGCGGGTCTACCGGGGGCCCGGCGGCACCGCCGGGGAGATCGGGCACATCACCCTGGACGAGTCGGGCCCGGTCTGCCGCTGCGGCAACCGCGGCTGCCTGGAGACCTTCACCGCCGCGCGGTACGTCCTGCCGCTGCTCCAGCCGAGCCACGGCCCCGATCTGACCATGGAACGGGTCGTCCAGCTGGCCCGGGAGGGCGACCCCGGCTGCCGCCGGGTGATCGCCGACGTCGGACGGCACATCGGCAGCGGCATCGCCAACCTCTGCAACCTCCTCAACCCCAGCCGGGTGGTGCTGGGCGGCGACCTCGCGGAGGCCGGTGAGCTGGTCCTCGCGCCCATCAGGGACTCCGTCTCGCGGTACGCGATCCCCAGCGCCGCCCGGCAGCTCTCGCTGGCCCAGGGGGCCCTCGGCGGCCGCGCCGAGGTGCTCGGCGCCCTCGCTCTCGTACTGAGCGAAATGGGCGATTCGACCCTGTTGGAGAGCGCATTGCCCGCGGCTGCTCCGGCTTCCCGCCTTGCCTTCACTTAGATAACGAACACCGTCGTTGTCATCTCGTTAAGGATTTACTTCTTGACGACGACGTTGCGGCCGAGTTGACTTCGGGACACCTCGGCCGCACCGTCGCGGCCTCGTCAGGGAGGCAACCCCACATGAACGCAGTGACGCGTCGTGCCGTCATAGCCACGGCCGCGGTCTCGATGGCCCTCTCGCTCGCCGCCTGCGGCCAGGCCGGCGGCGGCGACAGCGGTGACAAGGGCAGCTCGACCAAGATCGGTCTGCTCCTGCCGGAGAACAAGACCTCGCGTTACGAGGCCCTGGACAAGCCCCAGTTCGAGAAGGCCGTCAAGGCCGCCTGCTCCGACTGCGAGATCGTCTACAACAACGCGGTCTCCGACGTCGTGAAGCAGAAGCAGCAGTTCGACCAGTTGATCGCCGACGGCGTCAAGGTCATCGCCCTCGACCCGGTCGACGCCGCCAAGGCCGAGGGCTGGGTCAAGGACGCGAAGGCCAAGGGTGTCAAGGTCGTCGCGTACGACCGCGCCGTCCCGGGCGCCGACGCCTACGTCAGCCACGACAACAACAAGGTCGGCGAGCTCCAGGGCCAGGCCCTGCTGACCGCGCTCGGCGCGAAGGCCGCCACCGCCAACGTCGTGATGATCAACGGCGACGAGAAGGACCCGAACGCCGCCCTGTTCAAGAAGGGCGCCCACACCGCCCTCGACGGCAAGGTCGGCAAGATCGCCTACGAGGCCTCCGGCGAGTGGGACCCGAAGGTCGCGGGCGAGAAGATGTCCGCCGCGATCTCCTCGGTCGGCAAGGACAAGATCGGCGCCGTCTACTCCGCGAACGACGGCATGGCCGGCGGCATCATCACCTCCCTCGAGAACGCCGGCGTCAAGGGCATCCCGGTGGGCGGCCAGGACGCCGAGGTCGCGGGTATCCAGCGCATCATCGCCGGCACCCAGACCTTCACCATCTACAAGTCGCCGCTCCAGCTGGCCCCCGAGGCCGCCAAGTTCGCGGTGAACCTGCTCAAGGGCAAGGACCTCGGCGCCCAGGGCGCGACCGACGGCGTGCCCTCCACGCTCTTCGCCCCGGTCGTGGTCGACAAGACCAACATCCAGTCCACGGTCGTCAAGGACGGCATCTACAAGGCCGCCGACCTCTGCACGGCGGACCTCGCCGCCAAGTGCACCGAGCTGGGCATCAAGTAACCCCGCCCGACCCGGCCGGGCCCCCCGAGGGCCCGCCGGCACGGATCCCGGCGTGAGCCGCCCCCGAAGCGGGCGCCGCGCGGCCCCGAGTACAGAGGGTGAAGACCCCCGGTAACAAGGCCGGCGCACGACGCCCGGATCCGCCCCCAAGCCCGTCCGGCCCCCGGCCGACCCAGACCCCGCTGTCGGTCCGGGGGCCGGACGAGCCCAGCCCCCCTCGAAACTTCGGCGCTGCACCGGCGGCGCGACATGCCGCCGCCCCCCGGGCGGCGAAGGAGTTGGTTCACGTGTCCCAGACGCCCGTGCTGGCGTTGCGCGGGATCTTCAAGCGGTTCGGAGCGGTCCAGGTCCTCTCCGGTGTCGATCTCGAAGTCCACGCAGGAGAGGTCGTCGCGCTCGTCGGCGACAACGGAGCGGGAAAGTCCACGCTGGTCAAGACGATCGCCGGCGTGCACCCCATCGACGAGGGCGTCATCGAGTGGGAGGGCGAGCGCGTCGAGATCCAGCGCCCGCACGACTCCCAGAACCTCGGTGTCGCGACCGTCTACCAGGACCTCGCGCTCTGCGACAACCTCGACGTCGTCGCCAACCTGTTCCTCGGCCGCGAGATCAAGAAGGGCGGCGTCCTCGACGAGGTCGCCATGGAGAAGCGGGCCAAGGACCTGCTCTCCACGCTCTCCATCCGCATCCCCAGCGTCCGCATCCCCGTCGCCGCCCTCTCCGGCGGCCAGCGGCAGGTCGTGGCCATCGCCCGCGCCCTGGTCGGCGACCCGAAGATCGTGATCCTGGACGAGCCCACCGCCGCGCTCGGCGTCGAGCAGACCGCGCAGGTCCTCGACCTGGTCGAGCGGCTGCGCGAGCGGGGCCTCGGCGTCATCCTCATCAGCCACAACATGGCCGACGTCAAGGCCGTCGCCGACACCGTGGCCGTGCTGCGCCTCGGCCGCAACAACGGCACCTTCCCGGTGGCCACCACCACGCACGAAGAGATCATCGCCGCGATCACCGGTGCCACGGACAACGCCGTGACCCGCCGCCAGGCCCGCAACGCGGAGGTAGCGAAGTGAGCACGACCCCCTCGCCCGCGGCCGCGCCCGCGGAGCCGGCGCCCGCCGCGGTGCCCGCCGTCGACCCCCGCCTCCTCGTCCGCGAGCAGGGCTTCAAGGGCTACGTCGACGAGTTCAAGCGCAAGATCCGCTCGGGCGAGATCGGCTCGCTGCCCGTCGTCGTCGGCCTGATCGTCATCGGCGTCGTCTTCCAGGCCCTCACCGGCAACTTCATCACCTCGTACAACCTCGACCAGATCACCCTGTACGCGGTCGGCCCCGGCATCATGGCCGTCGGCATCGTCTTCGTCCTGCTGCTCGGCGAGATCGACCTCGCCGTCGGCTCCGTGGCGGGTCTGGCCGGCTCGGTCTGGGGCGTCCTCGGCACCGACATGCCCGACGGCCTCGCCATCCTCCTCGGCATCCTGTCCGGCACCCTGATCGGCGCCTTCCACGGCATCGTCTTCGCCAAGATCGGCGTGCCCGCCTTCGTCGTCACCCTCGCCGGCTTCCTCGGCTGGGCCGGTCTGCAGACCTGGGTGATGGGCGACCGGTCGACCATCCCCACCCCGATCGGCAGCTTCGTCGAGGACCTCACCAAGTACTACTTCTCCGACGTCGCCGCCGCCTACGGCCTCGCCGTGGCCGTCATCGCCGGCTTCTACCTCGCCCAGCTGCGCGACTCCCGCCGCCGCAAGGCCGCCGAGCTGCCGCACCGCCCGCAGAGCGAGATCATCCTGCGCACCGCCGTCCTCGCGGTCCTGGTCCTCGTCGCCGCGTACGGCTTCAACCAGGAGAAGGGCCTGCCGCTCTCCCTGGTGATCTTCCTGGTGATCCTGCTCGTCACCGACTTCGTCCTGCGCCGCACCACGTACGGCCGTCAGGTCTTCGCGGTCGGCGGCGGTATCGAGGCCGCCCGCCGCGCCGGCATCAGCGTGGACTGGATCCGGATCTCGGTCTTCATGATCTCCGGCACGATGGGCGCCGTCGGCGGTCTCTTCCTCGCCTCCGCGACGGGCGGCGCCGACCGCTCCCTCGGCGGCGGCAACCAGCTGATGATGTGCATCGCGGCCGCGGTCATCGGCGGCACGTCCCTGTTCGGCGGACGCGGCAAGGTCTGGTCGGCGCTCCTGGGCATCCTGGTCATCCAGTCGATCGTCCAGGGCCTCAACCAGATGAACCTGTCCTCGAACGCGATCCAGTACATGATCACCGGAGCGGTCCTGCTCATCGCCGTGATCATCGACTCGGTCTCCCGCCGCACGCAGAAGACGGCGGGCCGCGCGTAACCCTCGTCACAGCAGCCCGGCACCGGGAAACCGGTGCCGGGCTGTGGCGCGTCCGGACCAGTGCACGCGTGCGTACAGAGCCGTACAGATCAGCGGCTTGTCGGCCGTGAGGGTGACGCCTGACCCCCCGGCCCGATGCCCACGATCCAAGACGGAACATTAGACTCGACAAATCGGCAAGCTCGACCAGCTCAAAGCAAGGAGGAACGGGTGGCTCTGCTGACCCGTATCAGGGGACCGCGAGATCTGGACCGGCTCTCCCCGGAACAGCTGGACCAGCTGGCCGACGAGATCAGGACGTTCCTCGTGGACGCCGTCTCCAAGACCGGCGGGCACCTCGGCCCCAACCTCGGTGTGGTCGAGCTGACCATCGCCCTGCACCGGGTGTTCGACTCCCCGAAGGACAAGGTCCTCTGGGACACCGGCCACCAGAGCTACGTCCACAAGCTCCTCACCGGACGCCAGGACTTCTCGAAGCTCAAGATGAAGGGCGGCCTCTCCGGCTACCCCTCGCAGGCCGAGTCCGAGCACGACGTCATCGAGAACTCGCACGCCTCCACTGTCCTCGGCTGGGCCGACGGCCTGGCCAAGGCGAACGAGGTCCTGAAGAAGGACGACCACGTCGTCGCGGTCATCGGCGACGGCGCCCTCACCGGCGGCATGGCCTGGGAGGCGCTGAACAACATCGCCGCCGCCAAGGACCGGCCGCTCGTCATCGTCGTCAACGACAACGAGCGCTCCTACGCGCCCACCATCGGCGGCCTCGCCAACCACCTGGCCACCCTGCGCACCACCGACGGCTACGAGCGCTTCCTCGCCCGCGGCAAGGACATCCTGGAGCGCACCCCGGTCGTCGGGAAGCCGCTCTACGAGACCCTGCACGGCGCCAAGAAGGGCCTCAAGGACTTCATCGCCCCGCAGGGCATGTTCGAGGACCTCGGCCTCAAGTACGTCGGCCCCATCGACGGCCACGACATCGAGGCCCTGGAGTCCGCCCTCACGCGCGCCAAGCGCTTCGGCGGCCCGGTGATCGTCCACTGCCTCACCGAGAAGGGCCGCGGCTACCAGCCCGCCCTCCAGGACGAGGCCGACCGCTTCCACGCCGTCGGCAAGATCCACCCCGACACCGGCCTGCCCATCGCCTCCTCCGGCGCCGACTGGACCTCGGTCTTCGGCGAGGAGATGGTGGCGCTCGGCAAGGAGCGCCAGGACATCGTCGCCATCACCGCGGCCATGCTCCAGCCCGTCGGCCTCGACAAGTTCGCCAAGGCCTTCCCCGAGCGGGTCTTCGACGTCGGCATCGCCGAGCAGCACGGCGCGGTCTCCGCGGCCGGCCTCGCCACCGGCGGCCTCCACCCGGTCTTCGCGGTCTACGCGACCTTCCTCAACCGCGCCTTCGACCAGGTCCTGATGGACGTGGCCCTGCACAAGTGCGGCGTCACCTTCGTCCTGGACCGGGCCGGCGTCACCGGCACCGACGGCGCCTCGCACAACGGCATGTGGGACATGTCGATCCTCCAGGTCGTGCCCGGCCTGCGGCTCGCCGCCCCGCGCGACGCCGACCAGGTCCGCGCCCAGCTGCGCGAGGCCGTCGAGGTCACCGACGCCCCGACCGTGGTGCGCTTCTCCAAGGGCGCGGTCGGCCCGGCCGTCCCCGCCGTGCGCCGCGTCGGCGGCATGGACGTGCTCCGCGAGGCCGACAGCGAGCGGCCGGACGTCCTCCTGGTCTCCGTGGGCGCCCTCGCGCCGATGTGCCTGGAGATCGCCGACCTGCTCGACAAGCAAGGCATCTCCACCACCGTCGTCGACCCCCGCTGGGTCAAGCCGGTCGACGAGGCCCTCGCCCCGCTGGCCGAGCGCCACCGGGTCGTCGTCACCGTCGAGGACAACAGCCGCGTCGGCGGTGTCGGCTCCGCCATCGCCCAGGCGCTGCGCGACGCCGGTGTGGACGTACCGCTGCGTGACTTCGGCATCCCGCCGCGCTTCCTCGACCACGCCTCCCGCGGTGAGGTCCTGGCCGAGATCGGGCTGACCGCCCCGGACATCGCGCGCCAGGTCACCGGTCTGGTCTCGCGGCTCGACGGACGGTTCGAGAGCAGCGCCAAGGCCGTGGAGCCCGCCCGCGACTGACGGAGCGGCATCACCAGGCGTCACCCTTGGGCCGGTCGGATCACTCTTCGGAGTGCCGACCGGCCCTTTCGCGTGCATTCTGGCCACAGGGCGGGCAGCCCCATGGCAGGGAGGTGCACGTGAGTACGGACCAGCAGCAGCCACGCGCCAATACCGGAATGTTCCGGACCAAGTCGGTCGAGCAGTCGATCCGCGACACGGAGGAGCCGGAGCACGCGCTCCGGAAGTCCCTGTCGGCCTGGGACCTGACGGTGTTCGGCGTCGGCGTCATCATCGGCACCGGCATCTTCGTCCTCACCGGCAAGGTCGCCAAGGAGAACGCCGGGCCGGCCACCGCCCTCGCCTTCGTCGCCGCCGGCATCGTCTGCGCCCTCGCCGCCCTGTGCTACGCCGAGTTCGCCTCGACGGTGCCGGTGGCGGGATCGGCGTACACCTTCGCGTACGCCTCGATCGGCGAGTTGCCCGCCTGGATCATCGGCTGGGACCTGGTCCTGGAGTTCGCCCTCGGTACGGCGGTGGTCGCCGTCGGCTGGTCCGGGTACGTCAGATCCCTGATGGACAACATCGGCTGGCACCTGCCGGCCTCGCTGGAAGGCCCGGACGTCGCGGGCGGCACCTTCGACATCCTGGCGTTCCTGCTCGTCCTCGTGCTGACCGTCGTCCTCGTCCTGGGCATGAAGCTCTCCGCCCGGATCACCGCGGTCGTCGTCGCGATCAAGGTGACCGTGGTGATGATCGTGATCATCGCCGGCCTGTTCTTCATCGTCGGCGACAACTACAAGCCCTTCATCCCGAAGGCCGTCACCCCCGAGGGCGGCGGCGACAACTGGAACTCCCCGCTGGTCCAGACGATCTTCGGCTACGAGCCGACGAACTTCGGCGTCATGGGCATCTTCACCGCCGCCTCCGTCGTCTTCTTCGCCTTCATCGGCTTCGACGTGGTGGCCACCGCCGCGGAGGAGACCAAGCTGCCGCAGCGGGACATGCCCCGGGGCATCCTCGGCTCGCTCTTCATCTGCACCGTGCTGTACGTGGCCGTGGCCCTCGTCGTCACCGGCATGCAGCACTACACCGAGCTGTCCGTGAGCGCCCCGCTCGCCGATGCCTTCAAGGCGGCGGGACACCCGTTCTACGCGGGCGTGATCAGCTTCGGCGCCGCCGTCGGCCTCACCACCGTCTGCCTGATCCTGCTGCTCGGCCAGACCCGCGTCTTCTTCGCGATGAGCCGCGACGGTCTGCTGCCGCGCTTCTTCTCCGTCACGCACCCCCGGTTCAGGACCCCGTACCGGCCGACCATCCTGCTCGGTGTGATCATCGCGATCGTCGCCGGCTTCACCAGCATCAACGAACTGGCGACCCTGGTGAACATCGGCACCCTCTTCGCCTTCGTCGTCGTCGCCGTCGGCGTCATGGTGCTCCGCCGCACCCGCCCCGACCTGCCGCGCGCCTTCCGCACCCCCTGGGTGCCCGTGCTGCCGATCCTCTCCATCGCCGCCTCGGTCTGGCTGATGCTCAACCTGCCGGGCGAGACCTGGTTCCGGTTCGCCGTCTGGATGGTGATCGGCTTCTTCGTGTACTTCCTGTACGGACGCGGTCACAGCCGGCTCGGCCGGGAGGGCCGGAACGCCCGGTACTGAGCGGGTCGGGCCGCGGGGTCCCCGGGCGCGGCGGAGAGCGTCCGGGAGGGCGGATACAGTCGGGTTCGTACCCGAACTCCTCCCGACGACCGGAGTGCTGGATCCCCCCATGGCGAATCGATCCCAGGCCCCCACCGACCGTTCCCACGGCCCCGCCGCCCCCGTGCTCCAGGGCGGCTGGCTGACCAGAGGGGAGGAGGGCCGGTTCAGCGCCTACCTGCCCCGGGACGGCGAGGTGGTGCGCTGGACCGAGGAGCCCGGCGGCGGCTGGAGCGGCCCCGTCTCCCTCGGCGGTGACGGCCTGACCCCCTTCCTCGCCGTCGGCCAGGGCGCCGACCGCTACGTCCACCTCGTCGGCCTGCGGCCGACGGGCGGGGACGAGGGCCACGTCGAGCTGGTGCACGCCGTCCAGTTCCAGACGGGCCGTCCCGCGGCCGCCTGGCGGCCCCTGGGGCACTCGAACGGCAAGGGCCCCTGGACCGGAAACCCCGCCGTCGCCGTGGACGCCCAGGGCCGCGTCTACGCCTTCGTGCGGAACGGCGGCGGCGGCCTCAGCGTCCGCGCCCAGAAGGACGCGGGCGGCTGGCACCCCTGGTGGGACCTGAAGGGCTCCAGGACCGACCCCTCGCCGGTCGCCCTCACCAACGGCTCCGGCCTCGTCGAGCTGTACAGCTCGCACGCCACGGGCCTCGTCCGCTACGTCCAGCGCGAAGCCGGGGCGAAGCCGCTCCGCGAGGAGATACTGCCCGCCTCGGTGACCATGGGCACCCTCGCGGCCGTCACCGGCCCCTCCGGGCACGCGACGCTCTTCTACCTCGACCAGGAGGGCCGGGTCATGGCCTGGTCGCCGGAGCGCTCCCTGCGGCCGACGCCGCTGGGCAAGGCCGTCGGCACCGGCCGGCTGTCCGCCGCCCGCTGTCTCATCGACGGCTTCGACTGCACGGTCCTCGCCCAGCAGTCCGAGGACGGCCGGCTCGCCCTCGCCGCCTACCCCAGCGAGCAGGAGGCGGAGGGCCTGAACTGGTCGGAGACCGGGGAGCGGCACGGGAACCTGGACGCCGTCCTCACCCGCGGCCTCGACGGCGGTCTGGTCGTGATGACCGTCGCCGACGGGCGCACGCCGGTCACCGCCCGTCAGAAGGCGGGAGCCGAGGGGCTGCTGCTCGAAGGCTGGCGCTCCATAGGGTGAGTCCCCCCGCGATACGGGAACGGCCCCGGCACCTGTGCGAGGTGCCGGGGCCGTCCGTCATGACGCCCTGGTGTTACGCCGGGACGCTCGCCACGCCCTGGGCCAGGAAACGCTTGCCGTTGACGCGCTCGGAGACGCCCTCACGGTCCAGGTACGGCGTGATGCCGCCCAGGTGGAAGGGCCAGCCCGCACCGGTGATCAGGCAGAGGTCGATGTCCTGCGCCTCGGCGACGACACCCTCCTCCAGCATGAGGCCGATCTCCTGCGCCACCGCGTCGAGGACGCGGTCGCGGACCTGCTCCTCCGTCAGGACGGTGTCGCCCTGCTTCAGGAGCGCGGCGACCTCGGGGTCGAGCTCCGGCTTGAAGCCGTTCTCCGGCTTGTAGACGTAGAAGCCGCGCTTGCCGGCCTCGACGACGGCCTTCAGGTTGGGGGAGACCGTGAAGCGCTCCGGGAAGGCGCGGTTCAGGGTCTCGGAGACGTGCAGACCGATGGCCGGGCCGACGAGCTCCAGGAGGACGAGCGGGGACATCGGCAGGCCGAGCGGCTCGACCGCCTTCTCCGCCGTCTCGACGGAGGTGCCCTCGTCGATGACGTTCTGGATCTCGCCCATGAAGCGGGTCAGGATGCGGTTCACGACGAACGCCGGGGCGTCCTTGGTGAGGACCGCGGTCTTCTTCAGCTTCTTGGCGACGCCGAAGGCGGTGGCCAGGGAGGCGTCGTCGGTCTGCTCGCCCTTGACGATCTCCAGGAGGGGGAGGACCGCGACCGGGTTGAAGAAGTGGAAGCCGACCACGCGCTCCGGGTGCTGGAGCTTGGACGCCATCTCGGAGACCGACAGCGAGGAGGTGTTGGTGGCGAGGATCGCGTGCGCCGGGGCGACGGCCTCGACCTCCGCGAACACCTTCTGCTTGACGGACATCTCCTCGAACACGGCCTCGATGATGAAGTCCGCGTCCGCGAAGCCCTCGGCCTTGTCCAGGACACCGGAGACCAGGCCCTTGAGGCGGTTGGCCTTGTCCTGGTTGATGCGGCCCTTGCCGAGCAGCTTGTCGATCTCGCCGTGGACGTAGCCCACGCCCTTGTCGACGCGCTCCTGGTCGATGTCGGTCAGGACGACCGGCACCTCCAGGCGGCGCAGGAAGAGCAGGGCGAGCTGGGAGGCCATCAGACCGGCGCCGACGACGCCGACCTTGGTGACCGGGCGGGCCAGGGACTTGTCCGGGGCACCGGCCGGGCGCTTGCCGCGCTTCTGCACCAGGTTGAAGGCGTAGATGCCGGAGCGCAGCTCGCCGCCCATGATCAGGTCCGCGAGGGCCTGGTCCTCGGCGTCGAAGCCCTTCTGCAGGTCGCCGTCCTTGGCGGCCTCGATGATGTCGAGGGCGCGGTAGGCGGCCGGGGCGGCGCCGTGCACCTTGGAGTCGGCGATGGCGCGGCCCTTGGCGACGGCCTGGTCCCAGGCCTCGCCGCGGTCGACCTCGGGACGGTCCACGGTGACGTCGCCCTTGAGGACCGAGGCGGTCCAGATCAGCGACTGCTCCAGGAAGTCGGCGCCCTCGAAGAGGGCGTCGGCGATGCCGAGCTCGAAGACCTGCGCGCCCTTGAGCTGGCGGTTCTGGTTGAGGGAGTTCTCGATGATGACCGAGACGGCCTTCTCGGCACCGATCAGGTTCGGCAGGATGGCGCAGCCGCCCCAGCCGGGCACCAGGCCGAGGAAGACCTCGGGCAGCGAGAAGGCCGGCAGGGCCTTCGACACGGTGCGGTAGGTGCAGTGCAGACCGACCTCGACGCCGCCGCCCATGGCCGCGCCGTTGTAGTACGCGAAGGTCGGCACGGCGAGCGCGGACAGACGCTTGAAGACGTCGTGGCCGCCCTTGCCGATGGCGAGCGCCTCGTCGTGCTTCTTGAGCAGCTCGACGCCCTTGAGGTCGGCGCCGACGGCGAAGATGAACGGCTTGCCGGTGATGCCGACGCCGACGATCTCACCGTTCGCGGCCTCGGCCTCGACCTGGTCGATCGCCGCGTTCAGGTTGGCGAGGGACTGCGGGCCGAAGGTGGTCGGCTTGGTGTGGTCGAAGCCGTTGTCCAGCGTGATCAGCGCGAACCGGCCCGCACCCGCGGGCAGTTCGAAGTGCCGTACGTGGGCCGAGGTCACGACCTCGTCCGGGAAGAGCTCGGCGGCGCCCTTCAGAAGCTCGGCGGTGGTGCTCACTTGCCCTCCCAGTGGGGGTTTTCCCAGATGACCGTGGCGCCCATGCCGAAGCCGACGCACATCGTGTTGAGGCCGTAGCGGACCTCCGGGTGCTCCTCGAACTGGCGGGCCAGCTGCGTCATCAGACGGACGCCGGAGGAGGCGAGCGGGTGACCGTAGGCGATCGCACCGCCGTACTGGTTCACGCGGGCGTCGTCGTCGGCGATGCCGTAGTGCTCCAGGAACGCGAGGACCTGGACCGCGAAGGCCTCGTTGATCTCGAAGAGGCCGATGTCCTCGATGGACAGACCGGCCTGCGCGAGGGCCTTCTCGGTCGCCGGGATCGGGCCGTAGCCCATGACCTCGGGCTCGACGCCGGCGAAGGCGTACGAGACCAGGCGCATCTTGACCGGGAGGTCGTTCTCGCGGGCGAAGTCCTCGGAGGCGATGATCGAGGCGGTGGCGCCGTCGTTGAGGCCGGCCGCGTTGCCCGCGGTGACGTTGCCGTGGACGCGGAACGGCGTCTTCAGGTTCGCCAGCGACTCCAGGGTGGTGCCCGGGCGCATCGGCTCGTCGGCGGTGACCAGGCCCCAGCCGGTCTCGCCGCCGGCGGGGTCGGTGCGGCGCACCGAGATCGGCACCAGGTCCTGCTGGATCTTGCCGTCGGCGTACGCCTTGGCGGCCTTCTCCTGCGAGCGCACGGCGTACTCGTCGGCGCGCTGCTTGGTGATGCTCGGGTAGCGGTCGTGCAGGTTCTCGGCGGTCATGCCCATGAAGAGGGCGGACTCGTCGACCAGCTTCTCGCTGACGAACCGCGGGTTGGGGTCGACGCCCTCGCCCATGGGGTGGCGGCCCATGTGCTCGACGCCACCGGCGATGACGGCGTCGTACGCGCCGAAGGCGATCGAACCGGCGACGCTCGTCACGGCCGTGAGGGCACCGGCGCACATGCGGTCGATGGAGTAGCCCGGCACCGACTGCGGCAGCCCGGCGAGGATGCCCGCCGTGCGGCCGAGGGTCAGGCCCTGGTCGCCGATCTGCGTGGTCGCGGCGATGGCGACCTCGTCGATCTTCGCGGGGTCGAGGCCCGGGTTGCGGCGCAGCAGCTCCCGGATGGCCTTCACGACGAGGTCGTCGGCGCGGGTCTCGTGGTAGATGCCCTTCGGGCCCGCCTTGCCGAACGGGGTGCGGACGCCGTCGACGAAGACGACGTCCCTGACGGTACGAGGCACGATGGCTCTCCTCCAGGGTGCGGGATGGCACTGCTGCTGCGGCCCACGCCTAAGCGTGCGCTTGCTCCCCCCATGCTACTTGTGGGTAACCAAGCTGCCCACCCCCTGAGGGCCAAGCGGTGAAGGTCACACCCCATGGAAGCCGCCGGGACGCTCGTGCGCCCCCGTGCGCCCCTCCGATCGGAGGGTCCCGCAACCCGATGGGCGCAGGCGACCGGCCGAGCCATGGCGTGCGGCTCCCGGCGCGCGAACGCTGGCAGGGCCGGGGCGCCGGGCCCCGGACCAGGCTCATGGAACGGACTCCCATGCCGATCGTCACCACCGACCACAAGGTCCCCCACAAGTCCACCGTTCCCGCGAACGACGGCCGGATGGTCGAGCTCTTCGTGCGGGAGCGGAACGGAACGCCCCCGGGACAGCCGCGCAGGCCCGTCCTCGCGCTCCACGGCCGGAGCGTCCCCGTGCTCGCCGGCTTCGATCTCCCGTACGAGACGTACAGCTGGGCCGAGGCGCTGGCGAAGGCGGGTTACGACGTCTTCATGATGGACCTCCAGGGCTCCGGACTCTCGCCGCGCCCCACGATGGACGACCCCCTCAACGTCAATCCCGCCCAGCAGAACCTGCTGACGCCGAGGCCACCGGGGTTCACGCCCGGCCCGCCGAACTATCCGTTCCAGCTGAACAACTCGTTCAGCGACCGGGACGAACTGAACACCGTCGTGAAGTTCGTCCTCGACGAGTGCGAGGCGGAGAAGGTCGCCTTCATCGGCTGGTCGGCCGCCGCCTTCACGATGGGGCCGTACGCGGTCAACAACCCGGACAAGGTGGAGAGCCTGTTCCTGCTGGCCCCGATCTTCCCGTTCAAGGGGGCGTCGACGCCGCCGTCCCCGCTGCCGCAACCGGGCTTCCCGACCCTCCTCGGCACGAAGGCGGGGTTCGACGCGGGCTGGAAGACCGAGGTGCACTGCGAGGGCCAGCGCGAGGATGCCGTCGTCGAGGCGGCGTGGGACGCGATCATGAAGAGCGACCCGATCGGCAGTACCTGGGGCAAACCCACGGAGGGGCTCAACCGGATCAGGAACTTCGCCAGGTGGGGATGGAACGAGACCACCGCGGCCAAGGGCGGAGTGCTCGGCGGACGCGTGCCCGTGCTGATCGTCTACGGGGAGCACGACCGCCAGGTCAACACCTCACCGCCCAACCCGAACCCGGAACTCAACTTCTCGCTCGCCGCGCTCTACGGCGCCATCGCGGGCCCCCACAAGCTGATGGTCAAGCTGGCCTGCGCCGGGCACTCGCTGGTCTGGGAGATGCAGCACAAGAACCTGCACAACCTGTCGAAGCACTGGCTCAAGCACCTCAAGGTCGACGGCAAGACCCAGGGCGTCTTCGACATGGACACCGACGGCAACCTCAGCCCGGCGCCGTAGGAAAGGGAGGGCCCCGGCGCCTTCCCAGACGTCGGGGGCCCTCCCAGCGGCGTCACGCGCTTGCGGCCAGCGCCTTCACCAGCAGCGGGGTCACCAGCTCGACCTGCCACGGGCGGGCTCCGTAGCCCGTGAGGGCGGCGGCGACCGTGTCCGGGGTGCCCGGGGACGGCGGCTCCCAGCAGACCCGGCGCACGGTGTCCGGGGTGATCAGGTTCTCCTGCGGGAGGTTCAGCTCCTCCGCGAGCGCCGAGACCGCCGCGCGCGCCGCCGCGAGGCGGGCCGCCGCGACCGGGTCCTTGTCCGCCCAGGCGCGCGGCGGGGGCGGGCCCGCCACCTGCTGGCCCGGCTGGGGCAGCTCGCTCTCCGGGAGGGCCCGGGCACGGTCCACCGCGGCCTGCCACTGCTCCAGCTGACGGCGGCCCGTCCGGTTGCCGAAGCCGGGCAGCGCGGTGAGCGCGGCCACGTTCACCGGCACCGCGAGCGCCGCCTCCACGATCGCCGCGTCGCTCAGCACCTTGCCGGGGGAGACGTCGCGCCGCTGGGCGACCTTGTCACGGGCCGTCCACAGCTCCCGTACGACCGCCATCTGACGCCGGCGGCGCACCTTGTGCATGCCGGAGGTGCGGCGCCACGGGTCCTTGCGCGGCGGCGCGGGCGGGGCCGAGGCGATCGCGTCGAACTCCTGGCGGGCCCACTCCAGCTTGCCCTGCCGGTCGAGCTCCTTCTCCAGCGCGTCGCGCAGGTCGACGAGGAGCTCGACGTCGAGCGCCGCGTACCGCAGCCACGGCTCGGGCAGCGGACGGGTCGACCAGTCGACCGCGGAGTGGCCCTTCTCCAGGGCGTAGCCGAGGACGGACTCGACCATCGCGCCGAGGCCGACCCGCGGGAAGCCCGCGAGACGGCCGGCCAGCTCGGTGTCGAAGAGCGAGGTGGGGAGCATGCCTATGTCACGCAGGCACGGGAGGTCCTGGGTCGCGGCGTGCAGGATCCACTCGGTCCCGGCGAGCGCCTCGCCGAGCCCCGAGAGATCGGGACAGCCGACGGGGTCGACGAGCGCGGTGCCCGCGCCCTCGCGGCGGAGCTGGACGAGATAGGCGCGCTGGCCGTAGCGGTAGCCGGAGGCGCGCTCGGCGTCCACGGCCACGGGACCGCTCCCGGCGGCGAACGCGGCGATCACCTCGGCGAGGGCGTCCTCGGTCTCGACGACGGGCGGGATCCCCTCGCGGGGCTCCAGCAACGGGATCGGAAGCCCATTCGCAGGGACATCGTCGTCCGGGGGGCCGCCCCCGGTGGTGCGCAGTGCTGTGTCTGCTGCGGTCTCTTGGGCGTCGGTCACGTGTCAAGGGTATCGGTGAACGGCAAGCGCCTGTCGACGGAACGTTCCGCCGACAGGCGCGGGCCCGTGTCCACCGGCCGTCAGTGGATGATCCCCGTCCGCAGGGCCACCGCGACCATGCCGGCGCGGTCGCCGGTGCCCAGCTTGCGGGCGATGCGGGCGAGGTGGCTCTTGACGGTGAGGGCGGAGAGGCCCATGGAGACGCCGATCGCCTTGTTCGACTGGCCCTCCGCGACGAGCCGCAGCACCTCGACCTCACGGCCGGAGAGCTCGCGGTAGCCGCCCGGGTGGCTCGGGGCACCCGGGGGGCGGCGGTGGCCGAGGCGGGCCGCCGCGGCGCCGATGGGGGCGGCGCCGGGGCGGGTCGGGTGACCGATGTTGGTCCGGGTGCCGGTGACGACGTAGCCCTTCACGCCGCCCGCCAGGGCGTTGCGCACGGCGCCGATGTCGTCGGCGGCCGAGAGGGCGAGGCCGTTGGGCCAGCCCGCGGCGCGGGTCTCGGACAGCAGGGTCAGGCCGCTGCCGTCGGGCAGGTGGACGTCGGCAACGCAGATGTCGCGCGGGTTGCCGACGCGGGGACGGGCCTCCGCGATGGACGAAGCCTCGATCACGTCGCGTACTCCGAGGGCCCACAGGTGGCGGGTCACGGTGGAACGGACGCGCGGATCGGCCACGACGACCATGGCCGTCGGCTTGTTCGGGCGGTAGGCGACCAGGCTTGCGGGCTGCTCGAGGAGAACGGACACCAGGCCTCCTGGGGGGAAGGGTGCGGGACGGAGCCGGCTCGGGGAAGAAGCCGGGGGCGAACCCGTGCAGTGAAGGGGTCACTGAATCCTTCGGCAGCCGGGCCGCCCGCCTTTAGGGAAAGATCACGATTTGGTGAGTAACAATTAGGGCAATTCGGACGCGTGATCGATCATCCTACGAGCGGGCCCCGCCCTTTCACCCCCGCGGGGGAGCGCCAGGGCACCCTTCCGGAGAGGCTCGCGGGCCGCGCCCGGACGCCTCGCGGCGCCCGAAGGCCTTCCGCGGACCGCGTCCCTCAGGCCCCCTGCGGCCCCCGGCGCTGGGGCAGCGAGACGACCCCCGCGCCCGTCACCGTCCCCGCCCCCGGGTCCGCCGGCGCGGGCGGCAGACCCGCGATCTGGCAGAGCAGATCGCACCAGGCCGCCAGGTGCGCCCCCGTGTCCGGCACCCCGCCCAGGCCCTCGCGCGGGGTCCAGGACGCCCGGATCTCGATCTGGGTCGCCGGCCTGCGGTCCGCGAGCCCGCCGAAGTAGTGCGAGCCCGCCATCGTCACGGTCCCGCTCGCCTCCCCGTACGAGAGCCCCCGCGCCTCCATCGCCCCGGTCAGCCAGGACCAGCACACCTCGGGCAGCAGCGGGTCCGCCGCCATCTCCGGCTCCAGCTCCGCCCGGATCAGGGTCACCAGGCGGAACGTGCCCTTCCAGGCCTCGTGGCCGTCCGGGTCGTGCAGCAGCACGAGCCGCCCGTCCGCCAGGTCCTCCTCGCCCTCCACGACAGCCGCCTCCACCGCGTACGCGTACGGGGCGAGCCGCTGCGGCGGCCTGGTCGGGTCGATCTCGATCTCGGACCGCAGCCTCGCCGACCGCAAGGCCTCCACCGCCCGCCGGAAGGCGGGCGGAACCGGGTTCGCCTCCGTACTGTCCGCCGTTTCGTCCGTCCCTCGATCGCCGTCGGAATGATCGGAAAAATGTCCCTGAGCCGCAGCCATGCGGGGAAGAGTAGGCGGAACGGGGCCTCTGTGCAGGGAGGACACCCGGCCCGGACGAGCGGCTTCCCGCCACATGCGAAGATTTGGGCGTGAGTGCCATGGACAGCCCGCAGGGCCAGCAGACGAAGCAGCAGTCGCGGACGTACGACTCCGCGTTCCTCAAGGCGTGCCGACGCGAGCCGGTCCCCCACACCCCCGTCTGGTTCATGCGACAGGCCGGGCGCTCCCTCCCCGAGTACCTGAAGGTCCGCGAGGGCATCCCCATGCTCGAGTCGTGCATGCGGCCCGAGCTGGTCACCGAGATCACGCTCCAGCCGGTGCGCCGCCACAAGGTCGACGCCGCCATCTACTTCAGCGACATCGTCGTCCCGCTCAAGGCCATCGGCCTCGACCTCGACATCAAGCCCGGCGTCGGCCCGGTCGTCGCCGACCCGATCCGCACCCGCGCCGACCTGGCCCGGCTGCGCGACCTCACCCCCGAGGACGTCCACTACGTCACCGAGGCCATCGGCATGCTCACCGGGGAGCTGGGCGACACCCCGCTCATCGGCTTCGCCGGCGCGCCTTTCACCCTCGCGAGCTACCTCGTCGAGGGCGGCCCGTCGCGCAGCCACGAGCGCACCAAGGCGATGATGTACGGCGACCCGCAGCTCTGGGCCGACCTGCTCGACCGCCTCGCCGAGATCACCTCGGCCTTCCTCAAGGTCCAGATCGAGGCCGGCGCCTCCGCCGTGCAGCTCTTCGACTCCTGGGTCGGCGCCCTCGCCCCGGCCGACTACCGCCGCTCGGTGATGCCGGCCTCCACCAAGGTCTTCGACGCGGTCGCCTCCTACGGGGTCCCGCGCATCCACTTCGGCGTCGGCACGGGCGAGCTGCTCGGCCTGATGGGCGAGGCCGGCGCGGACGTCGTCGGCGTCGACTGGCGCGTCCCGCTCGACGAGGCCGCCCGCCGCGTCGGCCCCGGCAAGGCCCTCCAGGGAAACCTGGACCCGGCCGTGCTCTTCGCCTCGCGCGAGGTCGTGGAGGCCAAGACCGACGAGGTCCTGGCCGCCGCCGAGGGCCTGGAGGGGCACGTCTTCAACCTGGGCCACGGCGTCATGCCGGCGATGGACCCGGACGCGCTGAGCCGTCTCGTCGAGTACGTGCACACGCGGACGGCCCGCTGAGCGGTGCCCACGCGCCGCCGTGCGCCGCCCCAGCATTCCGAGATCGTCTGCGACGCCGGCGGCCACCCCACCGGACACCTCGTCGAACACGCCGCCATGGACCTGATGACCCCGGTCCTGCCC
>NZ_JBEXSZ010000088.1:0-35419 GCF_040613865.1 Streptomyces sp. NPDC006197
CGGCGGCCTCCGGGCGGTCCTCGCCTGGAAGCCCGCCGCGTACCGCATCACGATCGACGGGATCCGGCACGAGCGCACCGGCTACACCGTGGTCGCGGCCAACTCCGGCTTCTACGGCTTCGGGAGGAACATCGCCCCGGGCGCTCGGGTCGACGACGGCCTCCTCGACGTCGTGGTGATCAAGGAGGCGCCCAAGCGTCTCTTCTTCGCCATGATGAACGAACTGAAGACGGGCGCGCACGTGAACCGTCCTCAGATCGAGATCCTGCGCGGTAAGGAGATCCGCATCGAAGCCGACCGGCCCCTCCCGTACGGTGCGGACGGCGAGGTCGACGCGACCCTGCCGGTGACCCTCAGGGTGCAGCCCGGGGCTCTCCGCGTACTGGCCTGACCACGGCTCGGGACCTCCCTGGCCAGGGGAGACGGCCGATGTCGAGCGCCGACGAGCACCCTGGGCCGCGCCGACCCGGCGCGGAGGGTCGTCCGGCCTACGCTCGCCCCGAGGGGGGCTCAGGACGACGGAGGGTGTGTGGCCAGCCAGTGCCGGGCGATCTGCTCGCGCGTGGCGACCCACGCACCGCCGCGCTGCGCGACGTACCGCAAGAAGCCGTCGAGAGCGCGAACGCGGCCGGGCCTGCCGATGATCCGGCAGTGCATGCCGACGCTCATCATGCGGGGGAGTTCGGCGCCTTCCGCGTGCAAGGTGTCGAACGCGTCGACGAGATACGCGAGCATGTCGTCCGCCGTCGTGAACCCGTGGACGATCAAGAACTTGAAGTCGTTCGCGTCGAGGGCGTACGGCACCACGAGGTGCGTGCGGCCGGCTTCCTCCACATAGAAAGGGAGATCGTCCGAATAGTCGTCGGAGTCGTAGAGGAAACCGCCTTCCTCCACGACGAGGCGCCGTGTGGCGGAGCTTGTCCGGCCGGTGTACCAGCCGACGGGCCGGCGTCCGACGAGCCGCTCGATCGTCGCGACCGTGCGTGCGACGTCGGCGCGCTCGACGCCCTCGGGCACGTCGCGGTAGTCGATCCAGCGCCAGCCGTGGCCGGCCACTTCCCAGCCGGCGGCGCCCATCGCGCGTGCCGCGTCCGGATTGCGCTCCAGGGCCTGTCCCACGGCGTACACGGTGAGCGGCGCACCGTGCGCGACGAGCGTGCGATGAACGCGCCAGAACCCGGCCCGCGCGCCGTAGGCGAACATCGACTCCACGTTCAGATCACGTCCGCCGACCACCGGCGGAGCGCCGACGACCTCGTGCAGGAAACCCTCCGAGGCCACGTCACCGTCAAGGACGTTGTGCTCGCCGCCCTCCTCGTAGTTGAGCACGAGGCTGACGGCCACACGGGCGCCGCCCGGCCAGGCGGCACGTGGCGGCTCGGCGCCGTAGCCGACGAGGTCGCGCTGCTGCTCGGACACGGCGGCACCCTACCGCCGAACACACTCCGTCCGGACGAGGCGCGGGCACGCCGGAGGGCTGGAACCCTTCTTCGACGGGGAAGGGTGACGGAAGTCTTACGGCCCGGTGCGGGAGCCGTCGCCGAGGGGCGGGGTTCCGTAGCGTGCCGGGCATGCGAGTACTCGTTACAGGAGGAGCCGGGTTCATCGGCTCGCACGTGGTGGACGCCCTGGCAGCCGGGGGACATGCGCCGGTCGTGTTCGACGCGCTGTTGCCGGCTGCTCATCCGCATGCCCCCGAGTTGCCGGATGCCGAGTTCGTCCGGGGCGACGTCCGGGACGCGGCGACGGTGAGGAGTGTGTTGCGCGGCGTGGACGCCGTCTGTCACCAGGCCGCGATGGTGGGCCTGGGGAAGGACTTCGCGGACGCGCCGGAGTACGTCGCCTGCAACGACCTGGGGACGGCGGTGCTGCTGGCCGGGATGGCCGAGGCCGGGGTGCGGCGGTTCGTGCAGGCGGGGTCGATGGTCGTGTACGGCGAGGGGCGGTACGAGTGCCGCGAGCACGGGGCGGTGCGGCCGGGTCCGCGGGCGGTCGCGGACCTGGAGGCGGGCCGGTTCGAGCCGCGCTGCCCGCGCTGCGGGGCCGAGCTCGTCCCCGGGCTGGTGGGCGAGGACGCGCCGGTGGACCCGCGGAACGCGTACGCGACGACGAAGCTCGCGCAGGAGCACCTGGCCGCCGCCTGGGCCCGGTCCGTCGGCGGCAGGGCCGTGTCACTGCGGTACCACAACGTGTACGGGCCGGGCATGCCGCGGGACACCCCGTACGCGGGCGTCGCCTCCTTCTTCCGGTCCGCGCTGGCCCGGGGAGAGGCCCCGCGGGTGTTCGAGGACGGTGCGCAACGGCGGGACTTCGTCCACGTACGGGACGTCGCCCGGGCGAACGCGGCCGCCCTGACCGGTGTCGACGGACTGCCGGACGGCGGCCACACGGCCTACAACGTGGGCAGCGGTGACCCGCACACCGTGGGGGAGATGGCCGCCGCGCTCGCCGCGGAGCACGGCGGGCCGGCGCCCGTGGTGACGGGGGAGTTCCGGCTGGGCGACGTCCGGCACGTCACGGCGGACTCGTCCCGGCTGCGGCGCGAACTGGGCTGGCGTCCTGAGGTGGGGTTCGCCGAGGGCATGGCCGAGTTCGCCCGAGCCGGGCAGCGGGCCTCGGCCCGGATCGGGTAGCCGGGCCTCGACGCGCGAGGGCGCCGCGGGCGTGTACGTCAGGCGTTCGCACCGGCGAGCGGCAGGGTGACCTCGAAGCGGCAACCGCCGGGCACGTTGTGGACCCGAGCCCGCCCGGCGTGGGCCTCGACGATGCCCCGTACGATCGCCAGCCCGAGTCCGGCGCCTGCGGGGGGCGTGCGGGCGGGATTGCCGCGCCAACCCGTGTCGAAGACCTTGGGCAGGTCTTCCTCCGGGATGCCGCCGCAACCGTCGGTGACGGACAGCACGGCGTGGCTCTCGTGCCGGTCGACGCGTACGGCCACGGTGCCGTCGGCGGGGGTGTGGCGGATGGCGTTGACGAGCAGGTTGGCCAGGACCCGGGTCATCTCCTTGCCGTCCACCTCGACCGGGACGTGGGTGATGTCGTCGCCGCACAGCCGTACGCCGCGCTCGCGGGCGAGCGGGTCGGCGCCGAGGAGGGCGTCGGCCGCCAGGTCCTGGAGGGAGACGCGGCTGGGGGCCAGTTCGAGGGCGCCGGCGTGGATGCGGGAGAGCTCGAAGAGGTCGCCGACCATGGTGTTCAGGCGTTCGACCTCGGTGCGGATCTGCCGGTGGTAGCGGGCGGGGTCGGCGGCCACCCCGTCCTCCAGCGCCTCGGCCATGGCCCGCAGCCCGGCGAGCGGGGTGCGCAGGTCGTGGGAGATCCAGGCGACGAGCTCGCGGCGGGAGGACTCCAGGGCGCGCTCGCGCTCCCGGGAGGCGGCGAGCTTGGCGCTGGTGGCGGCCAGTTCACGGGTGACGACGGCCAGTTCCGCGGTGGGCCGGGCGGGCGGCGCGGCGAAGCTGCCGTCCTCGCCGAAGTCCCGGGCCGCGCGGGCGAGGTCGCGGCCGCGCGCCACGACCCATCGTCCGAGGAGCACCGCGGTCGCCAGGGAGACGACCGCGGCCATGGCGACCACGAGGGTGACCACGCTCAGGTCGTGCGGGGAGAGGAACATGGCCCAGGCGACGGCGAGGGTGCCGGAGAGCATGGCGGTGACGGCGACCGCGGCGACGACGGCCAACGAGACGGCGACGGAACGGTGCCGCAGCAGGCGCAGCGCGACCGCGCCGAGCAGGCCGGCGCAGGCCGCGCCCCCGAACGCGAACGCCGCGATCAGCAGGACGTCCCTCACCGGGTGCCTTCCTCTCCGCCCGCCTCGAAGCGGTACCCCACGCCCCAGACGGTCCGGATCAGCCGGGGGGCGGCCGGGTCGTCCTCGATCTTGGCGCGCAGACGGCGTACGTGGACGGTGATGGTGGACAGGTCGCCGAAGTCCCAGCCCCACACGTCCCGCATCAGCTCCTGACGCCCATGGGCCAGGCCGGGACGGGTGAGGAAGTGCGCGAGGAGGTCGAACTCCCGCAGGGTGAGCATGAGCTCCCGCCCGTTCTTGACGGCCCGGCGGGTCTGCGGATCGAGTCGGATTCCCGCCCCGGTCAGCAGCCCCCGTCCGGAGGCCGCCGGCGCCGCGGCCCGGCTCCGGCGCAGGACGGACTCCACGCGCAGGACCAGTTCACGCGGGCTGAACGGTTTGGTGACGTAGTCGTCCGCGCCGAGCTCCAGCCCGGCGATCCGGTCGTCCTCGTCGCCGCGCGCCGTCAGCATGATCACCGGAACGGGGCGGTCGGCGCGCAGCCGCCGGCACACCTCAAGACCGTCGATGCCGGGCAGCATCAGGTCGAGGACGACCAGGTCCGGGTCGTGCCGGGCGGCGGAGTCGAGGGCGGCGGCGCCGTCGGCGGCGTGGCGGACGCTGTGGCCGGCCCGGCGGAGGTAGCCGGTGACGACCTCGGCGACGGTGGGGTCGTCGTCGACGACGAGGACCCGGGCGGGCGGCAGGGGCGGGGACGTGCTCGTGGCCGTGCTCATGACGGCAAGCCTCGCACCGCCGGGCCTCCGCCGTCTCCGGCGGCCCGCCCCCGGACGGCGGACGTCCGCGTTTCGTAAGGAGTCGATGTCCGCTATGTCCCAGGCGAGTTCCTACGGTGGCAGTCGTGACCGAACACTCCGTGGACGTCGTCCTGCCCTGTCTGAACGAGGCCGAGGCACTGCCCTGGGTACTCGCCCGCATCCCCGCCGGCTGGCGGCCCCTGGTCGTGGACAACGGGTCCACCGACGGATCCGCCGACATCGCCCGCTCCCTGGGGGCCACCGTCGTGCCCGAGTCCCGGCGCGGCTTCGGGGCCGCCTGCCATGCCGGACTCATGGCCGCCGAGGCCGAGTACGTCTGCTTCTGCGACTGCGACGCCTCCCTCGACCCCGGCCTGCTGAGCGGCTTCGTCCGGACGGTGGCCGAGGGCGAGGCCGATCTCGTGCTCGGCCGCCGCCGCCCCCGGGGGCGGGGCGCGTGGCCCGCGCACGCCCGGGCGGGCAACCTCGCCCTCTCCCGGATGCTGCGCCGCCGCACCGGCCTGCGCCTGCACGACCTCGGCCCCCTGCGGGCCGTGCGCCGGGAGGAGCTCCTCCGCCTGGAGCTGACCGACCGGCGCTCCGGCTACCCGCTGCAGATGGTCGTCCGCGCGGCCGACGCGGGCTGGCGGGTGCGCGAGGAGGAGGTGCCCTACCTGCCGCGCAGCGGCAGGTCCAAGGTCACCGGCACCTGGCGGGGCACCTGGCACGCGGTCCGCGACATGCGCGCGGTGCTCGCCGAGCCGCCGTACGCACCCGCCGTTCCCGGCCGTGTCGAGCGGTCCGGGGGTGCGCGGTGACCAGCCTGCTCGTGATCGCCAAAGCGCCCGTGCCCGGCCGGGTCAAGACCCGGCTCACCCCGCCGTTCACCCCCGAGCAGGCGACGGCCCTGGCCGAGGCCTCGCTCGCCGACACCCTCGAAGCCGTGGCGGCCACCCCGGCCGAGCGGCACGTACTGGTCCTGGACGGCGCTCCGGGGCCGTGGCTGCCGCCCGGATTCGAGGTCGTGCCGCAGAGCGGCGGGGGCCTCGACGAACGGCTCGCGGCCGCGTTCGCCGCATGCGCCGGCCCGGCACTGCTGATCGGCATGGACACCCCGCAGGTCGCCCCCGAGCTCCTGGCGCCCGCGCTGGCCTTCGACGCGTACGACGCCTGGTTCGGCCCGGCCGCCGACGGCGGGTTCTGGGCCCTGGGCCTGGCGGTGCCGGACCCGGCCCTGCTGCTCGGCGTACCCATGTCCGTGCCCGAGACCGGGGCGGTGCAGTACGAGCGGCTGCGCCGGTCCGGCCTGCGCACCGGGTTGCTGCCCCGGCTGCGGGACGTGGACACCGCCGCCGACGCCGCCGAGGTGGCCGCCCTGGCACCGGCCGGCCGGTTCGCCACACGGCACCGGCAGCTCAGCGCCCGTACACCGGTGACACGATGACCGCCCCCACCGCCTCCACCACACCCACCTCCTCCCAGCCGCCGACGACGCTCGGCCCGGCATGGCGGGCCGACCCGTACGCCCTGGCCCTGCGCACCGGGCAGGGCCCGCTCTTCCTGCGCAGGACGGACGGCTGGCTGCTGCCCCTGGACGTCGAACGCTGGTGCGCCGGGACCGACGCCGCCGACGAGAGCGTGCTCGCCCGCTGCCGCGGAGCCGTCCTCGACATCGGCTGCGGACCCGGCCGGCTCGTCGCGGCCCTGGCCGAACGCGGCCACCGCGCACTCGGCATCGACGTGACCCCGGCCGCCGTGGCACGGACCGTGCGCCGCGGCGGAACGGCCCTGTGCCGCTCCGTCTTCGACCCCCTGCCCGGCGAACGACGCTGGAACACCGCCCTGCTGATCGACGGCAACATCGGCATCGGCGGCGATCCGGGCGCCCTCCTGGAGCGCACCGCGGACCTGCTCGCCCCCGGCGGGCGCCTGGTCGCCGAGGCCGCTCCCGTCGAGGTGGACGAGCGGTGCGAGGTGCGCCTCGACGACGGCCGCGGCGCCCTCGGCACCCCCTTCCCGTGGGCCCGGGTCGGCCGCCGGGCCCTGCTGCGCCACGCCGAGGCCACCGGGTGGCGCACCGTCGGCAGCTGGGCGGTGGCCGGCCGGCACTTCGCCGAACTCGCCCCCGGGACATCGCGCGGCGCCACAGCCGCCGGGACCCCCGCCCCTCTCGGAGCCGCGCCGTGACCCGACCGCCCACCGCCGGCTCGCGGGCCACCGCCACCACCGCCGCCCTCGTGACCGGCCTGGTCGCGGTGCTCGTCCTCACCGTCCGCAAGGACGGCTACTTCTCGGACCCCGCCGGTCTGTCCTGGCTGTATGCCGCCTGCTGGGTCCTGTTCGCGGCAGCCGTGTGGTCCCTGCGCCGGGCACCCGCCCGGCACGCCACCGCCCTCGTCCTCGCCGGCGGTGTCGCCGTCGCCCTGACGGGACTGGTCGCCCCGCCCCGCACCAGCACCGACTCGTACCGCTACGCCTGGGACGGCCGTGTGCAGGCGGCGGGCATCTCCCCCTACGACCACGCCCCGGCCGACGCCGCCCTCCTGCCGTACCGCGACACCTGGCTGTTCCCCACCGGCAAGGCGTGCGGCGAGCCGGACCTCGCCGCCGTGTCCGAAGGAGTCTGCACCCGCGTCAACCGTCCCCGCGTCCACACCGTCTACCCTCCGACCGGCGAGCTGTACTTCCTCCTCGTCCACGCACTCTCACCCGACGGAGCCCGCCACAAGGCCTTCCAGGTCTCCGGCGCCGTACTCGCCGTCGCCACCACCCTGGCGCTGCTGCGCATCCTCCGCCGGCGCGGTGACCCTCGCACCGCGGCCTACTGGGCCTGGTGCCCGGCGATCGCCGTCGAAGCCGTCAACAACGCCCACGCCGACGTCCTCGCCGTCCTGCTGTCCGTCCTCGCCCTTGGCCTGACGGTCCGCCACCGGTTCTCGGGCGGCGCGGTGCTCGGCCTGGCCATCGCGGCCAAACTCCTGCCCGCCGTCCTGATCCCGGGGGCCCTGTCCGGCGTACGCCGCGCCCGTGACGCCGCCGCCACCCTGCTGCCCGCCGCCGCGGTCCTCACCGCCCTGTACCTGCCCTACGTCCTGCTCTCACACTCCTCCGTCCTCGGCTACCTCGCCGGGTACGCCGACGAAGAGGGCTACCAGGACGCCTCCGCCGGCAACCGCTACGCCCTCCTGCGCCTGCTGCTCCCCGACTCCTGGGCCGTGCCCGCCGTCGCCGCGGGCATGCTCGCGGTCAGCCTGTACGCGATCCTCCGGGGCGACCCCGAGCGTCCGTGGAGCGGCGCCCTCCTGGTCACCGGGACGGCATTCCTCCTGACCACCCCCGGCTACTCCTGGTACGCCCTCCTGCTGATCGCCCTGGTGGCGCTCGACGGCCGCGGGGAATGGCTCGTCGTCGCGGTCGCCGGCGCGGCCGCCTACCTGACGGGCCGTGTCGCCCCGTACGCCGGCACGACCGTGTACGCCGCGGCCGCGCTGGTCGTCCTGTGCGGCTGGGCGGCGCGCCGGCGAGCCCGCGGACCGGGCCGCACCCCTGACCGTACGGCCGGGCCGGGCACGCTCTCCCCGGCGTGGAAGGCCCGGCGAAACCACGAACGCGCGATCCACGGAGGCACCCCATGAACGCGAACGACGGCGGAGCCGCCACACCGGGTGGTCCGGCGCGTGCGGGAACGGAACCCGACGGCGGCAGCCCGGCGGGCTTTGCCCGGCTGCGATCGGCCCTCGCGTCCGGCTGGGCGGCCGGCCCGCCGCGGGGCCCGTCCCGACCGGAGTTCTGGCGCAGCCCGCTGCGCGGCCCGTGGCTGACCGCGGTGTTCGGGATCGTCCTGCTCTTCGGCATCACGATCCTGTTCGTCACGGGCCTGCTGTCGTACGCCGCGTACGAACCGGACCTCGCGGCGGTCAACGACCAGACCCCGGGGAAGGGATGGCTCGGCTTCTACCTCTTCTCCTGGCCGACCTCTCCGTACTGGCTCTACCGGGTCACCCAGGGGGTGCACGTCACGCTCGGCGTCGTGCTCGTGCCCGTGCTCCTGGCCAAGCTGTGGTCGGTGATCCCGAGGCTCTTCGCCTGGCCCCCGGTGCGGTCGGCCGCCGAGGCCCTCGAGCGCCTCTCGCTGCTCCTGCTGGTGGGTGGCGCCGGGTTCGAGTTCGTGACCGGCCTCCTCAACGTGCAGCTCCACTACGTCTTCCCGGGCTCCTTCTACACGCTGCACTTCTACGGGGCCTGGGTGTTCATCGGTGCCTTCGTCGTCCACGTGGCCTTCCGGCTGAGGCGTGCCGTGCGGGCCCTGCGCGCCGGCCCGCGCCAGCTGGCCCCGGACAGCGACGAGGCGGCCGGGCTCGTCTCGCCCGCCCCGGCCGCTCCCACGATCTCCCGGCGAGGCGCGCTGGGCATGGTCGGACTGGGCTCCCTCGCCCTGTTCGTCGTGACCGCGGGGCAGAGCGTGGGCGGCCGGTGGCGCCGGACGGCACTTCTGGCGCCGCACGGCCAGGAACCGGGTTCCGGCCCGAACGGCTTCCAGATCAACAAGACCGCCGCCTCGGTCGGCATCCGCCCCAGCGACATCGGTCCGGCCTGGCGCCTGACCGTGCGCGGCGCGGGCCGCCAGATCGACGTCACCTACGCGCAGCTGCTGGACCTGCCGCAGAACGAAGCGCTGCTCCCCATCGCCTGCGTGGAGGGCTGGTCGACCGCCGACCAGCACTGGAGCGGTGTCCGCCTCACCGACCTGGCCGCGCTCGTGGGCCTGGGCACGCGCACCCCGCAGGTCCTGGTCGAGTCCGCCCAGCGGGGCGGTTCGTTCAGTTCGGTCGTCCTGAGCGACGGTCAGGTCCGGGACGCGCGCTCGCTGCTGGCCGTACGCGTCAACGGGGCGGTCCTCTCCCGCGACCACGGCTATCCGGCCCGCGTGATCGTCCCCGGCGCCCCAGGCGTCCACAACACCAAATGGGTCACCCGCCTCACCTTCGGGGAGCCTTCATGAAGCCGCCGACCGCCGGCTCCGCCACGGCCTCCTTCCGCCACCCCTACGGAGCCTCCCCGCTCCACCTGCTCCTCGTCCTGGCCTCCTTCGCCCTGGCCTGCTACGCGGGGCTGCGCCTGCTCGAAGGGGACGCCCTCGGCGTGGCCGTGTGGTTCGTCGGGGCCGCGCTCCTGCACGACCTCGTCCTGCTGCCCCTGTACGCGGTCACCGACCTGGCCGTCCAGAGGCTCCTCGGGCACGGCGCGGGGGAAGGGGCGCGCACGCCGCGGATCGGCGTCAACCACATCCGGGTGCCGGCCTTCGTCTCCGGCGTCCTGCTGCTCGTGTACTGGCCCCTGGTCCTCGGGCAGGTCGGCCACTACACGATCAGCACCGGCCTGCCGGCCGGCGTGTTCCTGGGGAGGTGGCTGCTGATCACCGCCTGCCTGTTCGCCGCCTCGGCGGCCGTCCTCATCGTACGGATGTGGAGCAGGGGCAGGAACGCGCGGAAGGCCAGGGCCCGCGCGCAGGCCCGACCTCGTAGAGATGCGGGATGACACGACTCCGGAGGAGCCGCGGGAGGTGGGGCGTCGCCTGCGCAGGGGGACCGCCGGCTGCCGGTGCGCACCCTGCAGGGAGCCGGCCCGGGATGCGGCAGGATGGTCCGATGAACGCACAACAAGGAAGCACGGCAGAGGAATCCATCGGGGAGCTCGCCCGGCGACTCCTCGCGTCAGACACCGACGGCTGGACGCCGGAGGGCATGAGGGCTGTGGCGGCCGAGCTGGGGTGGGCCTGGGGCGGCACGTCGGACGCTCCTGTGTTGATCACCGGCCGGTCCTCGGGCAATGCTCGTTTGCGCCCGGTCGGCGATTACGAGAAGCGTTACGTCGACGGCGAGTCGTACGTGGAGCTCGCGGTCCCAGTGGCGGTTCCCGCACCGGACGCCGCGGCGCAGGCGGCGGCCTTCCGCGCCGCCAAGGAAGAAGTGACCGCTGCACTGGGCAAGCCGTCCATCATGGGCTCGCACGGTGACATGGGCCCGTTCTACGACAGCGAGCCGCTCTGGGGTGCTCCCTTCCTGCGCTGGCGCGGCAGGCCGGACACGCTCGAACTGCGTGCCGGTACATCGGGGCCGGAGCTGGTCCTGCAGCCCACCGACCCCGCGGAGAACTGGTTCTGGCGTCAAGGCATCGGCGAGGAGCACGCGATCAGCGGCTTCTTCGGGAGCAACCGTGATCAGGCCAACGTCGGCCTCGGATTCCCGGGCGGTTGGACCGCCCGTAGCTGGGAGACCGTCACCCGGTCGCTGGGAGAGTTCCTGGGAGCGCTGCCTGCCGAGACCACTGCCCTGGGGATCCGGATCGGGATGCCGTTCTACGGGCGCAACGGCCAAAGCGCGCCCCTTCTTTTCGACGTGGTGTGCGGCGACCGGCTTTCGATCGCCTGCTACGCCCCGGACGACGTCGACCCGGCCGCACTCGGCTGGGGCACGGTCACCGAATTCCCGCACACGGCGTCGGTCTTCGGCGACGACGATCCGGTCTGGCGCGTGGACGCGGGCGGCCCCGGCGCGCCGAAGGGCCACGCACTCGCCGAGATGCTCGTGGCCACGGCCAGGGCGGCGGGCGCGAGCGATCCCACCGACCTGATCATCGGCGGCGAGGCGGAGTACGTGGACGGCTACCACGTCACCTACTACGGGCTGGGCCTGCCGACAGGCTGACCACCTCCCGAACGCGCACCGCCGCGGCGGTGCGCCCCTGTTCCCGGCACTTGCCCGGATCGCGGCAGTCCGGAAGGCCCGGTCACGAGTGGGACAGCGGGGGAGGAGCAGGGGGTCACACTGAGCTCGCGACCGGACCCGGCGTGGGCGCGAGCGAATGCGGCGCCCGACGGCTCCCCTCCCTGGGGCCGGCCCGGTGGAGCAGCCTGCCCCACCGGACGTTCCACGTCAGCTGCGGTGCGAGCTGTTGGTCACTCTGCGCACGGGAGACCGTGTGGTGAGGAAGGCCTTGTGGATGTCGTCGCGGATCTGCTGGGAACGACGCGACGACACCCACGAAGCCCTCCTCGGCCTCGCCACCTGCATCATCACCCACCGACACGCCCAGCGGCTTTGTCAGAGCCTCTGGAATTCCGTGTGCCACTCAGCCCGACATGAACCGTGCTGTCCATCCGTCCGCCCCTCCTGCATATGCTGCCGAAGTGCAGTTGGAATTGAGACATCTCGAAGCTGTCTGCCGGATAGCGGAAGCGGGCAGTCTGGGGCGTGCGGCGGCCCTGCTGGGGGTGTCCCAGCCCGGCCTGTCCGCCCAGCTCCAGCGGATCGAACGCGTCACGGGCGGAGAGCTGTTCGTCCGGAGCCAACACGGTGTGAAGCCGACGCCACTGGGCGAATTCGTACTGTCCAAAGCACGCCGGGTCCTGGGCGAGATGGACGCCCTCACGGCAGGCACCCGGGACGCCGCACCGCATCCGACCCTGCGGCTCGGCTCCATCCTGCTCGTCCTGACCGACCAGCTGTTCGGGCACCTGGAACAGGAACTGCCCGGCCACGAGATCGAGGTCGGCATCGAGCACTCGGTGACCACACTCACCCGCATGCTCGGCGCCGGACAGTACGACGCGATCATGTACGGAGAGGTCGCCGACCACGAGGTGCCGCTCCCCGACGGTGTGGCGGCCCGCACCCTCATCCCCAAGGAACCGGCCTGCGTGCGCCTGTCGGCCGCCCACCCGCTGGCTGGACGGGACCAGATCCATCTCGCCGACCTGGCGGAAGAAACCTGGCTGACCATCGTCGAGGACGACGACGGCGGCCCGGAAGCCATGATCGACGCCTGCCGCAAAGCCGGATTCGCCCCGAAGCTGCGCTACCGGATCGCCGACCGGAAGATGCGTTACGACCTGATCGCCGCCGGACGGGCCGTCTCCCTGAGCCAGCCGACCTCGCCGCACGCCGAGGGCACCGTACTGCGACCGCTGGCAGGCGACCCGCTCACCGGCCGCATCCGCCTCGCCTGGAACCGCGCCGGGCTCTCCGAGCACCGCGCCCGACTGCTGTACCGGGCAGCAGGACGCGCGTATCTCGACAGCGTCTCCACCAACACCTTCTACCACTCCTGGTGGGAGTCCCGCCCGGAACTGCACCCGAACCTGGACTGAACGCACCCGGGCAAGCCCCGAGCACCAGGAGGCCGAGCAGCACCCAAACTCGGGCAGAGGATTCCGGTGCGGGTGGCCCCCACCCGGAGACGGCGGCCGCCCAGGCCGCACGTGCTGTGAGTTGCTCGACACGCGCGGCCGAGATCGGTTTCGAACGGTCTGGCTGCCGAGGGTTGCGAGGTCGACCGTGAGCTTCACGCCGGCCTCTGGGGGGCAGCCTCGCGGGCCAATGAGGTGCCGGGCGCGGGGCGCGATATAGGCGACGATCCCCGGTTTCCGAAACCGGGGATCGTCTGGACCACGGTGCTCGTTCGTGAAGCGCTGTGCTTGGTGGTGGAGCGAAGCGCGCGTCCGTCATGCAGGTCGACGGGGAGGTTCCTGCGACCTGATTCAGCGTTGAGATGAGAGGGGTAAGAACCCCGGCGGCAGTTGATCGACGGCGTACGGTTCCGGGTGCGGACCGGCGTCCCGTGGCGGGACGTCCCCGCCGAGTACGGGCCGTGGAGCCGGAGCTACGACCTGTTCCACCGATGGCGGCGGGACGGCACCTGGCACGAGATCCTCACCCGTCTCCAGCCCCTGGCCGTCGAGCAGGGCCAGAAACCCATGAGGTACGACAAACCAGCCGTCCGCTACGAAGCAACTGTTCTGGTGGCAGCCGTCAACGAGCGGTTGTGAGGGGGTGGTGACGGGCGCATGACTCTGCAGGTGACCACGGAACCCAGGAAAGAGCCTCACGCCAACCAGGTCGCCCGCAGGCCCAGCCCTGCAGCACCTCAGCCACAGGTTCCACTGCGAAGACCTCGTGCGTGCGGGGTACCCATGCCTGGAAGTGCTGGTCCGGCCCTCCCTCGCGGTATTCCACCTGATAGCTCAGGTCGTCATTGAGATAGACCTGCATGTAATGCTGATCTGCAGGCTCCAGACCAAGCCGCCGCACGACGACAAACCGCGATCCGAGACTCATGTCAGCCAGCAGGTCGTGCAGTTGTTCCTCAGACGGGTCGTCCCAGGTCGTCCCGTCTGCCTCAACTGCCTGAAGCGCTGGTATTGCCATGCGTCTGACTCTAGTCACACACCAGGAGTTTTACCTCGGCGGACTCGACTTCCGACACGTGCTCTAGATCGGCCGGGCAGTGAACGGCACGAGCTCACCGGCGCGCATGATCGGCGCGGTGACGTGCTGGCCGCAGGCGAGGTAGGGCGCGACGTCACGTTCGGGGGTGACCTCCCATACGACCCCGCTCTCGCAGGGGTCGCCCGACAGGGTGGGGATGGGGCAGATGTCGGTGTTCAGGTCAGTCATGCGGGGTCCTTGCGGGTCAGCTTGTTCTCGGGGTGGACGAACGGAAGGCCGTCCTCGGTGTAGACGGTCTCGGTGAAGGTCTGGAAGCCCAGAGTGTTGAACGCTTTCATGGCCCGCGGGGAGTCGACGCTGCCCAGATCGTCCTTGCCGACGACAGTCCGCAGCAGGTCCTTCGGCGCCCACAGGACGGATCCGACGAGAACGCCGTGGCGCTGAGGGCGGACGTTCGGCCGAGCGTCGGCAACGGCCAGGAGGACGGCCTCCTTGGTGACGGTGATCCGCTCGCCGTTGATGGTGAGGGTGTGCGTGGTCAATGCGCTTCCTTCCTGCACAACGAGGCCCCGGCCACCGAGAGGCAGCCGGGGCGATCGTAGGACAACTCGGCGGAGCGCCAGGCCGCGATCTCGGCATCCAGGCCGGCGAGCACCGACCCGCATCGCCGGAGCTGACCCGGGCCGGGGCGGGTCAAGAGCGCTGGATGAGCTACGGCACAAGTCCTGACCGCCGCCGATCATGCCTTTCCGCAGCCTGCGTCACGGACGAACGCCTACGCCGCACCGGGCGCTCGGCCCGGTGGTACCGGCCCCGCAAGCGAAGTGTGATCGGGCAGCTGTTCGCTGTGCCAGGGTCAGCCGAGCCGTTTCCAGGTCTGGCAACCGGTGGTCTGGAAGGCCTTGTCGGTGTCGAGGACTGTGACGGTGGCCTGGCTCTTCCCGGCCCCATTCGCGATGATCTCGCCGTCGTTACCCGTGGTGCCTCTGAGCCGGGCCCAGTAACACGAGCCGCCGCCTTCGGCGGGCCCGGCGCTGCGGTAGGTTCCCGGCCTGACTTCCCGGCCGCCTCGGATGCCGTTTGAGGCGGGGGCCGGCTGTCCCCACTGCGGCCCCCGAGGCGGCCCCGGCGGAGTGCTGTGGTCGGTCATGGATTCAGGGTGCGGTCGGGTGGCTTCGGTCGCACCCTGAATGGACGAACGCGGGTGGCGACAGCCGACGGCACTGGCCAGGACGGCCGCGATCCACTGTGATCAGTGTCAGCATTCCAGGCGCTCCAACAGCCTCATCCGCATTGACAGACCACATGAGGAGTACACCCCGTTCGCCGTCGTACCCGGCGCGGGCGGCTCTGTTACCGCGGCTGCGCCAGGGCCTCGGCCGTAGCGCAGCCGGACTTGCCTGGACCGGTCAGCCGGTTCGGGCGACGGCGGTGACAGTGGCGGCGAGCTGTTCGGCATAGGCCTCATCCAGGCTCTCGCGGCTGAACAGGAGGCGATACCACATGGGCCCGTAGACGAGGCCGATGAGGAAGTCGTCATCCGGATGGGCCACTTCACCGCGTTCGCGGGCGCGGGCCAGCAGGGCGCGCACCGCCTCGCGACGCGGCCCGATCAACCGGTCCCATACCTGCTGGGCGAAGGTCTCGTCCTGGACGGATTCCGCGGCCAGTGCCCGGTTCGCCGGGACGACCGCCGCGACCGTGCTCGGTGTGCTGCTGAGCCCCAGTCTGGGCAACAGCCTCGGCTGGCGCTGGGCCACCGTCGGCGACATCTCCCCCACACGGAGCAGATTTTGCCCCTCTGCGACTTCGTCCGCGAGTGCAACCGCGGCACGCAGGCCTGGTTCCTCCCCGGCCAGTACGACTTCCGGGAGCGGCTCGCGTCGGGGAATCCCTGACGAACGGCGACGGCGTCACCACCCGCCCAGGAGGGTGTCGCCGGTCCCGTAGACGACCAGGGCCACGAGGGCGAGGCCGACGAGGAGGACCACCAGGGCGAAGAACATGTCAGAGGCGACCTTGAACGGCGAGTTGCACAGCGTGAACTTGTCCGGCTTGGACGGGTGGTAGGCGACATGGGCGGTGCTGGTGGTGAGCTTGCCCGATATGCGACGCTTCTCGCCGTGCGGGTCCGTGTACGCGTATGCCGCGGTCCCGTTGTGGCTGTACAACTGGACCCTTTCCACCTCGACGGTGATGCCGTACCGGGGCAGATACCACTGCTCGTACGCGAGGCCGGCCAACGCGGCGCCGAACAGGGTGATTCCGAGGCCGATGGCAGCAACGATCAGGACCATGGGAGCGAGGACCCAATGCCCCAGGAGCAAGAGGGGCAGGGCGAAGACGAGCGACGCGCCGCCGATGGCGAACGCCACGTTCTTGGACTTTCGCAGGTGCCGATCGTCCTCGGACTCGGGCACGGTGTGGGCGGTCACCATCGTCGAGCCGTCGACCGTCTCGGCCTCCTCGTCGCGCACGGGCAGGGCCGCGGTGACGGCCGGGGCGAACAGCGCCGCGGCGGCCTCGCTCACGCCGTCGACGCGGTGCACGGCGGGCGCCGTCCCGGCCGGGGCGACGAGCTCGACCGTGACGGTGCGCCCCGCAGTGCGGATGTGTGCGATCGCCTGGAGCGGGATGCTCACCTCCTCGGCGTTCCGGCTCCACATCAGCGCGTCGCCGGTGAACTTGAGCACGGTGCCGTGGGAGCCACGCAGGACGGGTATGGGCGAGATCGACATGCCGGAGATCGTAAGGGCCTGAACGGGACCGTGGGGAAGTTCCGGACCGGGACGGCCTGGCGGGACGTGCCCGACCGTTATGGCCCGTGGGCCCCGCTCCACACGCGTTTCGGCAGGTGGGCGGCGGACGGAACGTTCGACCGGATGCTGCGGACCGCTCAGGCGAAGACGGACGCGGCAGGCGACGTCAACTGGCTGGTATCGGTCGACTCCACGATCGTCCGGGCCCACCAGCACGCGGCCGGGGCCCGAAAAGGGGGCTCCGCGACCCGGGTCTCGGCCGGTCCAGAGGCGGCCTGACCAGCAAGATTCACCTGGCCTGCGACGGCCGGGGCCGCCCCCTCGCATTCGTCCGTGTTCGTCGTCACGGGCGGCAGCACCAACGACTGCACCCGGTTCACCAGCGGGATGGAAGCGATCCGGGCACCCCGCCTCGGACCCGGCCGGCGCCGGGTCCGGCCCACTTGCACGGAGGGCAGGGGCGAGGGTGAGGGCGAACCGGTCGAACACGTCGAACACGTCGATCCAGCCCACGGCTCTGCTGCAGAGCGATGGAACGGACGGCTGACGGACAGGCTTCGGTGGCCTGGAGTCGTCCGCACCGCCGTGATCCATCGGGCACAGAAGGTTGGCCGGGACACCTCTGAACGCACTGCTGCTTCCTGTGGTGACAGAGAGTTTAGGCGTGTACCGTTTCTGTTAGCTGTCGTGGTTCGGAAGTTCCCTTTGCCCACATCTCAGGCGTGGGTGTTTTGCTGTGCTGTGCCGCAGGAACCAGGGCGATCACCTCCGCCTCCCGCATGATGCGGGAGGCGTCCATCGACTGGAAGGCGCCAGACATGGCTACCGGAACTGTGAAGTGGTTCAACGCCGAGAAGGGCTTCGGTTTCATTCAGCAGGACGGGGGCGGCCCGGACGTCTTCGCCCACTACTCCGCGATCAATGCCGCGGGCTTCCGTGAGCTCCAGGAAGGCCAGAAGGTCACGTTCGACGTTGTCCAGGGCCCGAAGGGCCCCCAGGCGGAGAACATCTCCCCCGCCTGACCTCTCTCCCCGACGGAACCGGGGACACCGGACTCGAGGCGCACTTGCTGCTTCGCGCGTCAATTGAGTGTCCCCGGGTTGAGTGTCCCCGGGATTGTGTGTGGCAGGCGAGCGCTGTGTTGCCCCGTCGGCATGTGCAAGTCGCGCTGCTGGCGGGGCGAGGCGGGTCCGGTTCCGTCCCCGAAGCCCCGCCGCAAAGCCCGTTTCAGCCATCTGAGCTCTGACCGCAAGCGCCGCCGACGTATGCCGAAGCCTGGAAGGTGGACGCCTACTCGAAGAGGACCGCGGTGGCCGCAGAGGGATCGATCCGGGCTGACCGGCGGTGAAGCACGGCGGTCTCGGTCTCCGCTGCCGCGACGGCGCGGTCGACAGCGGCGCGGCTGGACGCGGCTCGAATGGCGAAGGTCTGGATGCCGCGGCTTCCGCCACGCGTACGGGTCGGCATGGTCACCAGCCACAGTGGCTGCAGGGCATCCGTCTTCCGCGAGGCCGCCCGGGTGCGGGCGATATGTGCGGGTTCGGCGGGTCCGGTGGCGAGAGGCATGGCAGTCTCCGGTCCTTGCAGTCAGTGGGGGCGCGACGCGGCCCGCGGATATGCAGGGCACCGGCGACCGTCAGGAGTGGGGTGGTCACATGGCGTGCGCCCGGTGGCGAGGCGCGGCCCCGCCGATGGGTGACATCCCGGGATGCCGCACCTGTCACCTTTGCCGCGCAAAGGAAGAGCGTCAAGTCTTTCTGCAAGTTTCAGCAATTTCTACCAAGAGGTCGGATCGAGAATCCTCCGCCCCGAACTCTGGGCGTGTGCCAGAAGTGGATCTTGAAGTGGGGTGATCTTGCTTCGTGGCGCGTGGAGACCTGATGGATGCACAGTGGGCCCGCTCGGAACCGCTCTTGCCCAGGGCAAGAAACCGGGGCGCCCGCCGATATGGACCAGACGGCAGCTGATCGACGGCATACGGTTCCGCCGCCGCACCGGTGTCCCGTGACGGGACGTGCCGGAGCGGTACGGGCCCTGGGACCGGGGGCGACCTCTTCCGACGCTGGCAGCGGGACGGCACCTGGTAGCGGATCTTCGCCGAGCTGCAGGCCCGGGCCGACGCCAAGGGGGTCATCACCTGGGACCCCGACATCGACTCCATCGTGTGCCGGGCCCACCGGCGCGCCGCGGGGGAGTGGAAAAGAGGGGGACCTGCAGGCCGAGCCGCCCGGCGGGATCGCCGTCGAGCCGGACGACCACGGCCTCGGGCGCTCGCGAGCCGGCCTGGCCACAAAGCTCCACAGAAAGCTCGGCTCTCGCGGCGGCCGGGCGCCCAAGTTCGATGCCGAGGGCTGCAAGATCCGGTACGCGGCCGAGTGCGGCATGAACCGCCTGAGGAGGCACCGTGCCGTGGCGACTCGCTACGACAGGCTCGCGGTCCGTCACGAGGCGACCGTCTTCGTCGCAGCCATCAACGGGTGCCTGCGACCAGCACGTTCGATAGTTGAGGGGGCTCGTCGGCGAGCTGGTTGTTGCGGTCGATCTCCGGCATGTGTGTCTCGGCCCAGACCCGCAGGGCGGAGAGCGGTATCTCGAGGGACAGGCCGAGCTCGGTGAGCCGGTAGTGGACGGCGGGCGGCACGGAGGGTTCCACGCGGCGCGCGACCAGACCGTCGCGGACCAGGCTCTGCAGAGTGGTGGACAGCATCTTCTGCGAGATGCCCGGGATACGGCGCCGCAGTTCCGCGAAGCGGAGCTCGCCCGGAGCCTCCTCGGCCAGCACCTTGACCGTCATCGACGTCCACTTGGTGCCGATGCGGTCGAGCAATTGGCGGGTCGGGCAGCGCGGATCCAGCAGGTCACCGCGCTCACCGGGCCGCTGGTCACGTCCGCCGGGCCTCGACGTGGTCACCCAGAGCTCACCACCTGAAGGGAAAGTGCCGTCTTGGGCGGGCCAGGCTAGTTCCCTAGCGTGACCTTGTCACCACCCCTCACCGCACACTGGAGTTCCTCCATGCCCGAGCTGCGACGCGTCTCCGTCAACGGTGTCGAACTGAACGTAGCCCTCGACGGGTCGGGCCCGGCCGTCCTGCTGCTGCACGGCTTCCCGCACACTTGGGAGCTGTGGACGGACGTCATGGCCGATCTGTCCGACCGCTACCGCGTCATCGCGCCGGACCTTCGTGGGTTCGGAGCGAGCAGCCGGGCCGCCTCCGGGTACGACGCGGGAACCCTGGCCGAGGACGCCACGGCGCTTCTCACCGCACTCGGCGTGTCCTCGGCCGCGGTGGTGGGCATCGACGCGGGTACCGCGCCGGCCTTCCTCCTCGCCCTGCGCCGTCCCGGCCTCGTCCGGCGCCTGGTCGTCATGGAGTCCCTGCTGGGCAGGCTGCCCGGCGCAGAGGACTTCCTCGCCGACGGGCCGCCGTGGTGGTTCGGCTTCCATTCCGCCGCACCCGGCCTCGCCGAGACCGTGCTGGAGGGCCACGAGGCCGACTACATCGACTGGTTTCTGCACGTCGGCACGCTCGGCGACGGGGTGCGCCCCGCGATCCGGGACGCCTTCGTCCGCGCGTACACCGGCCGCCAGGCGTTGAGCTGCGCGTTCTCGTACTACCGGGCCCTGCCCGAGAGCGCGGCGCAGATCGAGCGGGCGGTCACCACCGCCCGCCTGACGGTGCCGACGATGGCGCTGGGCGCCCGGCCTGTCGGCGCCGCGCTGGAACGCCAGCTCCGCCCGGTCACCGACGACCTCACCGGACACGTCATCGAAGGCTGCGGCCACATCATTCCCCTGCACCAGCCGCACGCCCTGCTCACGCTACTGCGTCCCTTCCTGGCCGATGAAGACGCGAGAGCGGCGTGACCGGGCGGGGTCCGAGGGATTCAAGGCGAGACGCGCGGTCGAGTGCGGCATCAGAAGATCCTCCGCGCCTGCCGGCTGAAGGGCGACGGCGTCCCCCAGGAGGAGGACGTTGCGCACCACGTGCCGTCGCCCCAGGGGCATGGGGGTGCGGCCGAAGCACGCGCAGCGCGCCGCCGTGCCCCGCCGACGCGCGAGGACGATGCCGGCCGTGAACACCGCGACGAGAAGCCCGGCAACCGACGCCCCCGTGCGGGCCGTCGCGGGCACGACCAGGACCCCGGAGGCCCCGCCACCGGACGGCCACCCGGTGACCGCCCCTGCCCACCAGTAGAAATCAGCCCCCGAAGCGAGTCGAAAACGATCAACGGACAACCGCCGACGGATCGAGGCTCAGGCGGAAGCCCTCATTTCCAGATCCGTCAATCGCGCCGATGACGGTCCGCAGTGCCGTGCCTCTGTGGTTCGTTCCGGCATGGTCGAGGCGATGTCGCGCATGCTGCCGGCCGAGTCGCGGTCCACCTGTTTCAGCAGGCCATTGGCGCCGGCGATCGTCGATGTGTCTCCTCGGCGCCGACCAGGGCGACGGGCCGCCGCCCTTCCGGCGAGCCGGTCATCGGCTCGACCGGTCCTGACCCGGCGCGCTGGCCGTGGTCGCGGTGGGGTTGGTCTCCGACGGGCGGTGGCGGGCGAGAGCGGTGGCGGTCAGGGCGGTGACCGCCATCGCGGCGATGCCGACCAGCGCCGCGGTGGTGTAGGCGTGGTCGGCCGGGAAGAGACGACCGGTGTCGGTGCCGGTGGCCAGGACCAGGCCGCCCATCGCGCTGCCCAGGGAGTACCCGACGCTGCGGACGACGTAGTTGAAGCTCATCGCGCTCGACGTCTCGCTCTTGGGCGTGACGGCCAGGATGACGCCGGGCATGGCGGCTGAGAAGCCGCCGACGCCGAAGCCCAGCACACCCATCGCGACGAGCAGTTCGGCCAGGTTCGACCGGGCCGCGGCGAAGAGGACGAACCCGCCGCCGACGATGACGGCGCTGCCGGCCAGAAGCAGGGGGTCGGCGATCCGCGTCCGGACCCGCGGTGTGAGCTTGCCGGCGACGAAGCCCAGCACCGAGAACGGGACGAGGACCAGCCCGGCGACGAAGGTGGTCAGCCCGAAGCCGTAGCCGGCGCTGTGCGGCGTCTGCGCGTACCGCGTGATGAGCGTGAGCAGGAGGTACATGCCGCTCCCGCCGACGAACATGGCGAGGTTCGCTCCGGCGACCGCCGGGTGCCGCACCGCCCGGACATCGACCAGGGGTGCCTTGCTGCGCAGCTCGGAGGCGGTCCAGACGCACAGCAGGAGCACGGCGACGACGGCGAGGACCACCGCCACGGCGAGGTGACGACTCCACAGGCTCCGCTGGCCGGCCAGGAACAGGACGAGGAACAGCCCGCCCGCCAGGACGAGCGCGCCCACCACGTTCACGTGAGCGGAGCGGCCTTCGGGAGCCGCGGGTATGGAACGCCACGCGGTCAGGAAGGCGACAGCGGTGACGAACAGACCGAATCCGTAGGCGGCCCGTACGCCGCCGATCTCGGCGAGCAGTGCGGTGAGCGGGTAGCCGACGCCGGCGCCGATGATCGAGACCACCGAGATCAGGGCGATCGTCGCCGTGCTGCGCTCCTCGGGAAGATGGTCCCGGGCCACGCCCATCATCAGCGCCGTCAGACCGAGCCCGACGCCTTGGGCCGCCCTGCCGATGAGCAGCCCCGCGAACGGCAGCGGCAGCACGGTCAGCGCACTGCCGGCGACGACGATCGCCAGCGTGGCGAGGATCGTGGCCCGTCGGTGCGGGCCGGCTCCGAGCCGGCCGAGGACGGGCGTGGCGACGGCGCCGCTCAGCAGCGCGACGGTCAGCGTCCACTGCGCGCTGTCGAGCGAGACGTGGAACGTGGTCGCCACACTGGTGATCAGCGGTGTCCCGAGGCTGCCGACCGCCGCCACGACCAGGGCGATGAACATCAGTGCGGGGACCAGCAGCCGCGTCTCGGAGCGCTCCGGGGTGCGCCCCGTCACCGCTTCGGCCCTTCGCGGTCCTGGCTTTCGAGCTCTGCCAGATGCTTCAGCGCCGGAAGCGCCGCCACCAGGGCCTCGACCTCGTCGTCGGCGAGTTCGTCGATCAGCCGCGCGAACGCATCGACGCCCGCCTGGCGCCGCGTCTGAACGTACGACGCGCCGGCCTCGGTCAGACACACCAGCGTGACCCGCTTGTCGGACGCGTCGCCCCTCCGCTCGACCAGTCCGGACTCCTCCATCACCCGGACCAGGACGGTCATCGCGGGCTGGGTGACACCCTCGATCACGGCCAGATCGGTGATGCGTCGCGGGCCGGTCCTGTGCAGGGTGGCCAGGGTGGCGGCGGACGTGATGCTCATATCGCGCGGAAGGCGTCTCACAGCCCTGGTGGCCAGCCCGTAGAGGGCCGACCCGATCGCAGTGGAAGCGTCACGAGTGGCATCTTGACGGCTCATGCGTGAAGCATACAATATTTATATGAATGCTTTATGTATCTCTCGCCCCGAACGCCGTGCCCGCAGGACCTGCTTGCGCTGGCAGGACCCGCGCGAGAGATCATCACCGGCGAGCGGACGGCTTTGAACTTCCTGCAACGGATGTCCGGCACTGCCACCGCCACCGCCGGCGCGGCCTTCACGGAGGCGGTGACCGGGCTTCCGGCGCGGATCCTGGACACCCGTAAAACAGCGCCCGGGCTTCGAGCGCCCGACAAGGCCGCGGTCGCCGCCGTCGGATGAGGCCGTGCCTCCTCCTGTGTGGACGGGTTGGAATGCCCGCCATGGCCGACCCCGTCGACCGGGAGGCCTTCGTTTCCGTCTCCGGCGCGTTCCCCCGTCGCCGAAGGCGCCTGGGGCCCCGAGGAAGACTTCGCCGGGGCGCGAACCGGCAGCCGCGGATGGCGGACCCGAACCAGGCCTGATCAGCACGTCCTCATGAACGCCCGGTGCTCCGTCGCCGGGATCGAGCAATCTGAGCGTCCATTCGAAGCCGGGCATGTCCGGCCGAACACAGGAGGTTTCCATGGTCAAGGGTTACTGGGTCAGTGTCTACCGCACCGTTTCCGACCCCGAGAGGCTGGCTGCCTACGACAAGCTGGCCGGTCCGGCCGTCCGAGCCGGGGGCGGGCGGCTCCTGTCCCGTGGCGGCCGAGTCGTCGCCCACGAAGCCGGAAACACGCAACGCGTCGTTCTGATTGAGTTCGACAGCCTCGAACAGGCCGTCGCGGCATACGAGAGCGAGGCTTACCAGAAGGCGCTGGTGGTCCTCTCCGACGGTGCCGAGCGCGACTTCCGCATCATCGAAGGCATCGACTGACCGGCGGGCTCAGCCATCGCTGAGCATCCGTCACCTGATACGCACACGGTGCTGAACGACGACTCACGAGACGAGTTCGAAGCGATGCCCCGCGTCCCAGGTCGTCGTCGACGTCCTCGATGGCCTGATCCCTGTCGGGCGGACCGAAGAAGCGACGCGGCGTCCGGGCCGAGTGGTGTCGGCGGCGAAGACTCGTACGCGAACACCACCGTCAACTCGCGGTTACGGGCGGCGATTCGGGCCGCGCCGCCCGCCGGCCACACCCGTTCCCGACGTCACGGAAACCTTGCCAGGACCCTGAAAGTGCGCACCTGAGTACAAATGAACGTGCTCAAGCCCGGTCGGCTCAGCGGAAGGCGTCGGCGTTCTCTGAAGCCCATTGCCGGAAGGGGCGGGCCGGCGTTCCAGTGATCCGTGAAACCGTGTCGCGTACCGTCGACAGCTCGTGGTTCACGTCTTCGCCGGTGACGTCGAGCACCGCGTCCGCGGTCTCGGGCCCGAAGACCGCGGCCATCTGTGCGTGGGCCTGCCGGCGGCTGATCTCGGCGAAGGGAACCTCCCGGCCGAGTGCTGCCGCGATGGCCTCGACCTGCTGTCGGGCGGTCACCGGCTCCGGCCCGGTCAAGGCGTACGTGCGTCCGCGGTGGCCGGGCTCGGTCAGTGCCACGCGTGCCACCGATGCGATGTCCGCAGGGTGGATGGTCGGCAGCGCGGTTTCGGCGTACGGCGCGTGGACGGTCTCCCGGCCGCGGATGGAAGCGGCCCACATCAGGGCGTTCGACGCGAACTGCGTCGGCCGCAGGATCGTCCAGGCCATGCCGCTTGCCTTGAGCAGCTGCTCCACCGCCAGGTTCTCGCCGGCGGGGCCGAGGTGCGGGTGGGTCTGGACGGTGATGGACAACACCAGTACGACGTGCTCCACGCCCGCCTGCCGGGAGGCTTCGAGGATGTCGGCGTCTGGGCCCAGGCGCGACACGAGAAACAGCGAGCGCACCCCCTCCAGTACGGGCTTCAACGACGCAGGCTCCGCGAAGTCGCCCTCCACGGCCTCGACCCCTTCGGGGAAGACGGCCCGTGCGGCATCACGGGTGAGCCCTCTCGGCGGCCCGACACATCCTGCGGCGGTGAACCTTCCGAGTCCGAGCAAGCCTGCGAACCGGCCTCCGGCCAGCCCCTTCAGCCGAAGGTGCCATCGTCACGGGCGGAGAAGCGTTCGCAGCCGTCGTGCTCGAAACGCACTCGCCCGTCGAACCGGGAGTCGGCACGAGTGCAGGCTCCCCAGTCCAGGCCCAGTTCTCCGCTCAGCGCTATCCAGAACCGGCATCCGCCGCACTGCTCGTCGAACCATTCATCCCGGTAGCCGGGGTTTCCCGCACCTGCCGAGGGGCCACGACCTTGTGGCCGCCGTCGGTCCGAAGGCGGCAGATCTGGACCTCGATGGCGGCGGGCGTCCGGTGTGGGGTCGTACGCGGCCGGCTGGAACGGTCGGCAAGGCCTGCGTCGCCTTCGGCTCGCCAGCGACAGACCCATTTGTGGGCCGTGGGCCGCGGGCCGCGACGTATCCATTTCCGCGGCCACGTGCGCCACCGGACGTCCACCGGACGGCCCACCAGGACCCGTTTGATAAGGGTCTTCCTGCCGTGAACGGCCAGGCGGGCATCGCGGTGGGTCATGAAGACCTCCGAACGCCTTGATAACCCGGTCGGCTCCGCACCGGACGAGCGCTGGGCGCCTGCCGACCTATGCTGAGGTAGCGCCGATATCGGATGAACCACCGAAAAACGCCCTTGCAGGCGGCAAGGGCGGGTACGCGACGCGATGGTGGCGCACGGCTGCCCCTGGACGGCATGACCAACCCCTGGAAGGCGGTCGCTCTGATGTCTTCGGTGGACGTGGCGGGGCTGGAGGTGGCGCTTCGGGAGGCCGTGGACGGCGAGGTCCGGTTCGACGCGGGCAGTAAGGGCGCGTACGTCACGGACGGCTCGAACTACCGCCAGGTACCGATCGGCGTGGTCGTGCCGCGGTCGGTGGAGGCCGGAGCACAGGCGGTGGAGGTCTGCGCGCGTTTCGGCGCGCCCGTGCTGTCCCGTGGGGGTGGCACCAGCCTGGCCGGGCAGACCACGAACGCCGCCGTGGTGATCGACTGGACGAAGTACTGCCACGCCGTGGTCTCCGTGGACCCCGACGCCAGGACCTGTGTGGTGGAGCCCGGCATCGTCCTCGACGAGCTCAACCGACGGCTCTCGGACCACCGGCTGCAGTTCGGCCCAAAGCCCTCCACGCACAGCCACTGCGCGCTGGGCGGCATGATCGGCAACAACTCCTGCGGCGCGTCCGCCCAGGCGTACGGCAAGACCGTCGACAACGTCCGCCGACTGGAGATCCTGACCTACGACGGACTGCGCACCTGGGTGGGCCCTACCTCCGAGGCCGAGCGGACCCGGATCGCCGCGGAGGGAGGCCGGAGGGCCGAGCTGTACGCCGGTCTGGACCGCATCGTCGCGGAGTACCTGGGCGATATCAGGCGCGGTTTCCCGAAGATCCCGCGACGGGTCTCCGGCTACAACCTCGACTCCCTGCTCCCCGAGAACGGCTTCGACGTCGCCAAGGCGCTCGTCGGCAGCGAAGGTACGCTGGTCACCGTCCTGCGGGCGGAGCTGGATCTCGTACCCGTACCGCCGTACCAGTCCCTCCTGGTCCTCGGCTACGACGACATCTGCGCCGCCGCCGACGACGTGCCCCGCCTGCTGGAACACTGTTCACCGAGTCAGCTGGAGGCCCTGGACGGCCGCATGGCCCAGCTGATGCGCGAGGAGGGCGCGTACCTCGGCTCCCTCCGCGTCCTGCCCGCGGGCGACAGCTGGCTGATGGTGCAGTTCAGCGGCGACAGTCAGGAGGAGGCCGACGCGCGGGCCCACGCGCTGCTCGACGCCGTCGGCCGTCATGAGCACGACGAGGACGTGGCCTTCTCCGACGACCCCGAGCGGGAGCAGAAGATGCTCAAGGCCCGCGAGGCGGGGCTCGGTGTCACCGCCCGCCCGCCGGACGACCGGGAGACCTGGGAAGGATGGGAGGACTCCGCCGTGCCGCCCGAGCGACTGGGCGACTACCTGCGGGGCCTGAAGGCGCTGTTCGAGGAGTTCGACTACGACCATCCTTCGGTGTACGGGCATTTCGGGCAGGGCTGCGTCCACACGCGGATCCCGTTCGCCCTCAAGACCGCCGGGGGCGTCGCCGATTTCCGCCGCTTCGTGGAGCGTGCCGCCGATCTGGTGACGTCGTACGGCGGGTCCCTGTCGGGCGAGCACGGTGACGGGCAGTCGAGGGGGGAGCTGCTCACACGGATGTTCGGCGAGCGGCTCGTCACCGCGTTCGGGGAGGTGAAGAGGCTGTTCGACCCGGACAACCGCATGAACCCGGGCAAGGTCGTCGACCCGAACCCGGTCGACGGGCAACTGCGGCTGGGCCCCACCTGGCGGCCCGCCACGCCCGCCACCCACTTCCAATACCCGGAGGACGAACACTCCTTCACCCGCGCGGTGATGCGCTGCGTGGGCGTCGGCAACTGCCGGAGTCATTCCGGTGGGGTGATGTGCCCCTCCTTCCGGGCCACGCGGGAGGAGGAGCACTCCACCCGGGGCCGGGCCCGGCTCCTGTTCGAGATGCTCGGGGGGCACCAGGACTCGGCGATCACGGACGGCTGGCGATCGACGGAGGTGAAGGACGCCCTCGATCTGTGTCTGGCCTGCAAGGGATGCAAGTCGGACTGCCCGGTGAACGTCGACATGGCCACGTACAAGGCGGAGTTCCTCTCCCATCACTACGAGGGCCGGTTGCGCCCGGCGGCGCACTACTCGATGGGCTGGCTGCCGCTGTGGGCGCGGTTCGCCCGCCCCTCTCCCGCCCTGGTCAACGCCGTGCTGCGGGCTCCGGGTCTCGCGGGGCTCGGCAAGCGGCTCGCCGGGGTGGCGCCGGAGCGGCAGGCGCCGGTGTTCGCGCCGCGGTCCTTCCTGCGGTGGTGGCGGAAGCGGGCGACGGTCGGTGAGCCCGATCCGGGCGATCCGCGGACCGTGGTCCTGTGGCCGGACACCTTCACCTCCCATTTCCACCCGTCCATCGCCGTCTCGGCGGTTCGGGTCCTCGAGGACGCCGGCTTCACGGTCGTCGTCCCCGAGGAACCGGTGTGCTGCGGCCTGACCTGGATCTCCACCGGCCAGCTGGGGATGGCGGAGCGGGTGTTGCGGCGCACCCTGCGGGTGTTGCGGCCGTACCTGGAGGCGGGCACCCCGATCATCGGTCTCGAGCCGTCCTGTACCGCGGTGTTCCGTTCCGACGCGGTGGAGTTGCTGTCGGCGGACCAGGACGTCAAGCGACTGGCGGGGCAGGTCCGCACCTTCGCCGAACAGCTCGTACACCACGCGCCCGAAGGATGGCGCCCGCCGCACGTGGCCCGGACGGCGCTCGTACAGACCCACTGCCATCAGCACGCGATCATGAAGTTCGACGCCGACCGGGAACTGATGCGCCGGGCCGGTCTCGACGCCGACGTCCTCGACGAGGGCTGCTGCGGCCTTGCGGGCAACTTCGGGTTCGAGCGCGACCACTACGACGTCTCCGTGGCCGTCGGCGAACACGGCGTGCTGCCCGCCGTCCGCGCCGCTGCCCCCGACAGCCTCGTCCTCGCCGACGGCTTCAGCTGCCGCACCCAGATCGAGCAGGGCGGCACCGGGCGGCGTGCCCTGCACCTGGCCGAGGTGCTCGCCCTGGGCCTTGACGGGAACCTGCCCGACCGGCGGCCCGAACGCCTTGCCCAGCGCCCCGATCCCCCCTCCCGTGCGGCCCGCTACGCGGCCACCGTCGGCCTCACGGCGGCCGCGGCGCTGACTACGGCCGCCGTGACCGCGGCCGGCCGGGGCGTCCTCAGACGTCGGCACGCCCCGTGACCCGGCACGCCCCATGACCCGGCACGCCCCCGAGCGCGTCTCGCGCCGTGGCGGACCGAGCGACGGGACTGCAGCAAGTGACCCCTGCCGAAAGGTTCCACGTCATGTCGATCAAGGTCTCCGATCACGTCCTCCAGCGGCTGCGCGACTGGGAGGTGGAGTACGTCTTCGCCTATCCCGGTGACGGCATCAACGGGCTGCTGGCCGCCTGGGGCCGGGCGGAGGACAAGCCGCGCTTCATCCAGGCCCGGCACGAGGAGATGGCCGCCTTCGAGGCCGTGGGCTACGCCAAGTTCTCCGGAAAGGTCGGCGTGTGCGCCGCCACGTCCGGGCCCGGTGCGATCCACCTGCTCAACGGCCTGTACGACGCCAAGCTGGACCATGTCCCGGTCGTCGCCATCGTCGGCCAGACCAACCGCAGTGCCATGGGCGGCTCCTATCAGCAGGAGGTCGACCTGATGGCCCTCTACAAGGACGTCGCCTCCGACTTCTGCGAGACGGTCACCGTTGCCGAGCAGCTTCCCAACGTGATCGACCGCGCCATGCGCACCGCGATGGCCCGGCGGTCGGTGACCGCCGTCATCATCCCGGCCGATGTGCAGGAACTCGACTACACACCGCCGGAGCACGCGTTCAAGATGGTGCCCTCCAGCCTCGGCATGCCCCAGTACGCCCCCGTGCCCGGCGACGACGACCTGAACCGTGCCGCCGAGGTGCTCAACGCGGGCGAGAAGGTGGCGATCCTGATCGGCCAGGGCGCCCGCGGCGCCCGCCAGGAGGTCATGGCGGTCGCCGATCGCCTCGGCGCAGGCGTCGCGAAGGCACTCCTCGGCAAGGACGCCCTGGACGACGACCTGCCGTACGTCACCGGTTCGATCGGCCTGCTCGGGACCAGGCCCTCGTACGACATGATGATGGACTGCGACACGCTGCTCGTGATCGGCTCCTCCTTCCCGTACACCCAGTTCCTGCCGGAGTTCGGGCAGGCACGGGCCGTGCAGATCGACATCGACCCGCACATGGTCGGCCTGCGCTACCCGTTCGAGGTGAATCTGGTCGGCGACGCCCGCGAGACGCTGACCCGGCTGCTGCCCCTGCTGAAGGGGCGCAAGGGCAAGGGCTGGCGGAAGAAGATCGAGAAGGACACCGCCCGCTGGTGGGAGGTCATGGGACGGCGGGCAGCGGTCGACGCCGACCCGATCAACCCCGAGTACGTCGCCCACGCCCTCGACGACCTGCTGCCCGAGAACGTCATCCTGGCCGCCGACTCCGGCTCCGCCGCCAACTGGTACGCCCGCCACCTGAGGCTGCGCGGAGCCATGCGCGGATCGCTCTCCGGCACGCTCGCCACCATGGGGCCGGGCGTGCCGTACGTGATCGGCGCCAAGTTCGCACACGGTGACCGTCCGGCGATCGCGCTGGTCGGCGACGGGGCGATGCAGATGAACGGGCTGGCCGAGCTGATCACCATCGCCAAGTACTGGCAGGAATGGGAGGATCCGCGCCTGATCGTGGCCGTCCTGAACAACCGGGACCTCAACCAGGTCACCTGGGAGATGCGCGCGATGTCCGGCGCCCCGCAGTTCCTGCCCTCGCAGTCGATCCCCGACGTCGCCTACGCCGAACACGCGCGCCTCATGGGCCTGCACGGCATCAAGGTCGAGAAGCCCGACGAGGTCCGGGGCGCCTGGGAGACGGCGCTGGCCGCCGACAGGCCCTGCGTCCTCGAATTCGTCACGGATCCGGCCGTGCCGCCGATTCCGCCGCACGCCTCCCTCGACCAGATCGAGGCCGCCGCCGCCTCGATCCTCAAGGGGGACAGCGACCGCGGCGCCATGATCCGCCAGGGATTCAAGGCCAAGGTGCAGGAACTTCTGCCCGGCGGCCACAAGCGCGCGGACCGGGCCGGCACCGAGGGCGACGCGTGAGCGAAGCGCTCGTCATAGGACGGGTGGACACGTCTGTGTTCACCGTCCCGACCGACGCCCCGAGGCGGACGGCACACTGGGCCGGGACCGTACGACCCTCGCCCTGGCCACCGTGGGCTGCGGTGACGTCACCGGACTCGGCCACGTCCACGCGCCCGCCGCGCCCACGTCGCCCTGGGGCTGGTGCTGGGCGACGACAGGCCCGGGCCGGGCGACGCGTTCAGCAGCGAGACAACCCGCTGCCCCGACTGCGGCCGCACAGCGCCCTGTACGACGAGGGCAGCACAGGGCGTGCTGCGCCGGCGCTCCTTGAGGAGGAGGAGAGGGAACAGCGGAAGTCGAGCGGCCCGTCTCGGACCGCACAGCTCATCCCGGTGGGGGCGACCCCGGTGGCATCGCTACTTCGGCATGAGGACGGTGTCCACGATGTAGACGGTGGCGTTCGCGGTGGGCACGTTGCCGCAGACGACCTTGGACGTGCCGTTGACGGTGTAGTCCTCGCCGGAGCCCTTGGCGGTGATCTTGCCCTTCTCCAGGGTCTCGAAGGAGCCGTTCTCCAGCTGCTTCGGGGTGAGCTTCTGGCCGACGACGTGGTAGGTGAGGATCTTGGTGAGGGTGGCCTTGTCGTTGAGGACTTTGTCGAGGTCGGCCTTGGGGATCTTGGCGAAGGCGTCGTTGGTGGGCGCGAAGACGGTGACGTTCTCCGCGTTGTTGAGCGTGTCGACCAGGCCCGCCTTCTTCACGGCGGTGACGAGAGTGGACAGGGCCGGGTTGTTGGACGCGGCGGTCGCGACCGGGTCCTTGGCCATGCCGTCGAACGAGCCGGCGCCGTCCTTGGGCACGGAGGCGCACGCCGGGCCGAACGGGCCGGACATCGCCCTGTCGGCGCCGGGGTCGGTGGACGGCGAGTCGTCCTGCGTTGCCGGTGCCTGAGAGGGCGATGCGGAATCGGTGCCGGAGTCGGAGCAGGCGGCCAGTGCGAAGGGCAGGGCGGCCGCGGCGGCGACGGCGACGGCGGAACGTCGGAAGCGAAGCGTGTTCATGGTTCTTCTCCTTGAGAGGGCTGCGCGCCGCCCCCCGCTGAGGGACGGATCCAGGCGGAAGGCCCGGTTGCTGCTCACGACCTGCATTCGCGGCCGGCCGGCCGTCGGATTGGCCGATCACTCGGGAGAATCGCTTCGGGCTGAAAGGTTGACGGCGGTCCTTGTCAGAGGACCGGTCCTCAGACCGCTCCTCATGCGACGGACGGGGTGCGCGCCGCAGGGAGGACAGATGACGTGGGGCCTCCTCGGTCAGCCCGGCTCACTCGACGAGCTCCGGGTCTCAGGTGACGCGGCCCCGCGTGCCCTTGCGGCATGCGTTCATGCGGACGTCCACCTCGTTGGGCCGAGGGCCGAGGGCTCCTGCCAGCAGGTTGAGGGGCCCCTCCTCGCGGGCAGGCAGGACGTCCGCGGCCCGGGCGTCGGGCTCCAGGCGGACGCGCAACGAGAGCGAGGTGCGCCTGCGCGTGGCGACGGGACGGCAGCGGGCCCGCCGGACCCCGGGCAGTGCCGGACCCCGGGCAGTGCCGGACCCCGGGCAGTGCCGGACACTCCTGGCGTACGACGCGGCGCACGGCGCCGGTGTCCACCCTGGCCTTGGGGGCGGCGATGCGGAATCGACGTGCGGACGGACGACGCAACCGGAGGACGAGGGCGACCGCCGCGCGGGCGTCCTCGCCCGGTCAGGGGCGGGCGCGTCGGTCCAGCGCGGCCTTCGTGCCCGCGGCGACGCCGAGGGCCAAGACGGAGGCCAGCAGGGCGGGGTGACGGGCGAGGGCCGCCTGGAAGGAGTGGCCGTGCGCGGCCGCGTCGAAGATTCCGTGGGCTCCGTGGTCGGTGCCCGGGAGGTCGTCGACGGGTTCGAAGAGGTTGCCGGCCGCGGTCGGCGGACGTTGGTCGGTCTGCTGGGACGCGAAGCCGGTGCGGGCCAGGTAGCGGTCGAGGAGCGCGGGGGCGAGACGGTTGGCCCAGACCGTGGCCACGGTGGTGGCGCCGATGTAGTACTGCTTGCGGCGGGGGTGGTCGGCGGCGTGCACGACTCCCCGGGCGGCGACCTCCGGCTGGTAGATGGGCGGCACGGGCTGGGGGTGGCGAGGCAGCCGGCTGACGACCCAGGAGAACTGGGGGGTGTTGACGGCCGGCATCTGTGCGACGGTGACGTGGACGTTGCTGCCGCGGTGCAGCAGTTCGGTGCGCAGCGAGGAGGTGAACCCGTTGATTGCGTGCTTGGCCCCGCAGTACACCGACTGCAGGGGCACCGAGCGCTCCCCGAGCGCGGAGCCGACCTGCACGATGGTGCCCCGGTCGCGGGGCAGCATCCGCTTCAACGCGGTCCGCGTCCCGTTCACGAAGCCGAGGTAGGTCACCTCCGTCGCGCGCAGGTACTCCTCCGGTGTGATCTCGTCGAACGGCGCGAACACGGTGCTGAACGCGCAGTTGATCCACACGTCGATGGGGCCGAACTCCTCCTCCGCGGCGTCGGCCGCGGCCTCCAGCCGCTCCGGATCGGCGACGTCCGCGACCTGGACCAGCGGTCGGCCGCCGAGCGAGGTGACCTCCTCGGCCGCGGCCTCCAGCCCGCTCCGCCCCCGGGCGACCAGGACGACGTTGGCGCCGCGCCGGGCGTACAGGCGTGCGGTGGCGCGGCCGATACCGGCGCTGGCGCCGGTGATGACGACGGTCGTGGGCATGGGATCAACTCCTTGCTCGGTGGCGTGCGTCGTACGGCGCAGGTTCCTGGGCGAGGCGGGCGACGGTCTCCAGCAGCAAGGCGTGCACGAACGCCTGCGGCAGATTGCCGCGCAGTTGACGCTGCGCGACGTCAAACTCCTCGGCGTACAGGCCCGAGGCCCCGCAAGCGCCGCGGTTGCGTTCGAGCCAGCGGTGCGCTTCGACCGCGTTGCCCTGGTCGTGCTCGGCCAGGGCCATGAGGAACCCGCACAGCAGGAAAGCCCCCTCGGCGTCGGCCAACGGCCGGTCGTCGTGGCGGAAGCGGTAGACGAAGTGGTCCTCGGCCAGGTGCTTCCGGCAGGCGGCCAGGGTGGCGCGGGTCCGCGGGTCGTCGGACGGCAGCGCGCCGCGTACGCCGGGCAGCAGCAGGGCCGCGTCGACGGTGGGGTCGTCGGGGGAGCGCTGCCAGTAGCCGTCGGGGTGCGTGCCCCGGGCCGCGGTCGCGGCGAGGACGGTGTCGGCCAGGCCGTGGCAGGTGCCGGCGAGCGGCCGGTGCGGCGCCGCGTCGGCGAGGGCCCGCAGCCCGGCGACGCAGGCGAGCCGGCTGTGGGTCCAGAGCCGGTCGTCCAGCTCCCAGATGCCGGCGTCGGGCTCGCGCCAGCGCTGGGCGATGGCGCGTACGGCGGTCTCGGCGGCCTTCCAGCCCTCGCCGTCGAGCCGGTCCAGCCGCTCGGCGGCGGCCAGGAGCAACAGGGCCTCGCCGAAGCAGTCCAGTTGGAACTGCTCCTCGACCCGGTTGCCGATCCAGCTGAAGCCGCCCGGATAGCCGGGCAGGCCGAGCTCCCGCTGACCGGGTACGGGGGAGCCGTGCACGGTGTAGGCGGGGGCCAGGCCGGGACCGTCCGACAGCAGCCGTTCGCCGACGAAACGGACGGCGGCGTCGAGCAGTTCGGGCGCGTTCGCGGCGGCTGCGGCCTGCCCCGCGTAACTCTGGTCGCGGATCCACACGTACCGGTAGTCGTAGTTCCGGCCTTCCTCGGCGCGTTCGGGCAGGCTGGTGGTCGCCGCCGCCACCATGCCGCCGGCGCTGGTGGTCAGCCCGCGCAGCACGGCGTACGACCGCCGGGCGTCGCCGTGCGCGAGGGTGTGCTCCAGGGCGGGCACCGCCCGCGCCCAGGCGTCCTCGGTGGCCGCCCACGCCTGTTCCGCCGCCGGTGGACGGCGCGGCAACGGTGAGGTGGAGCACTCCAGGACCAGGTCGTGCGTCTCGCCCGGTCTCAGCTCCAGATCCGCGGTCAGCGCGCCGGCCCGGACGGCCGCGGTACCGCCGCCCTGCCAGCGCAGCCGGTGGTGGCCCGTGGTCAGATGCCAGACGCCGTCGGCGTCCCGGTGCGCGGAGGCCGGCGACGCCCGCCCGTAATCGGCTCTCGGGTCCAGGACGACCCGCAGGCGAGCGGTCCCGTCGACCGCGAGGAGCCGTCGCAGCAGCACGAGACGCCCGGGCTCGCCGGGGTAGGCCAGGGCGTCCCGGCACTCGACCACGCCGTCGCCGGTGACCCACCGGCTGCGCCAGATCAGCGTGCCTTCCTCGTAATGGCCCCCGGGAACCCAGCGGCCGCGCGGGGTGAGGGCGTAGACGCCCCCGCCGCCGATGAGCGACGCGAAGAGGGCGTCGTCGTGCCAGCTGGGCGCGCACAGCCAGTTCACGGCTCCGTCGGGCCCGACCAGCGCGCCCCGCTCCCCGTCGGCCAGCAGCGCGTAGTCGTGCAGCGCGTGCGGCGGAAAGGAGGTGGTGTTCATCGGTGCTGCCCCTTACTGTCCGTTCCCCGGGAGGCCGGGGACCGCTCACCCGCCACGACGTCGCGTACCCGTGCTCGCGCCGCGCAAGGGTGCCCCCGGGTGTTTCCCCTCGCGCGGCCGCCGGAGGTACGCGGCGTCACCTGCCCGTGCGCAGACCGAGGTCAGCCAGCGGTGTCGAGGTGGGCGAAGACGACGAGGTTCTCGGTGTAGTCCTTCACGGTACGGTCGTACGCGCCCGCGCAGGTGATCAGGCGCACGAGGGCGG
>NZ_JBEXSZ010000089.1:0-34246 GCF_040613865.1 Streptomyces sp. NPDC006197
GACGTCATCCGACGTCCACGGGCCCGGCGCTTTTCCCCCGCGGGAACTCCGGTACGCGAAGGGGCCCGCAGCACCGAGTGCTGCGGGCCCCTTCACGTGCCGTATGGGACTAGACGTCCGCGTCCCGGCGCAGGCGCGGCTTCAGGTCCTTGAAGCGCCCCAGCAGACCGTTGACGAAGGTCGGGGACTCGTCGGTGGAGAACTCCTTGGCGAGCTGCACCGCCTCGTCGATCGCGACCGCGTCGGGCGTCTCGTCCTCCCAGATCAGCTCGTACGCACCGAGGCGCACGATGTTCCGGTCGGCGACGGGCATCCGGTCGAGGTCCCAGTCCACCGCGTAGGTCGCGATGAGCTCGTCGATCCGCGCCACGTGGGCCGCGTATCCCTCGACCAGCTGCATGGTGAAGTCGTTGACCGGCGGCTGGCGGTCGTCCGACCGCGCGTGCCGGATCTGGTCGGCGAGGACCTCCTGGACGGAGGCGCCGCGCTGATCGGCCTCGAAGAGGATCTGGAAGGCGCGCTTGCGGGCCTTGCTCCGAGCGGCCACGGTTAGTCGTTCACCCGGCCGAGGTAGTCGCTGGTGCGCGTGTCGACCTTGACCTTCTCACCGGTGGTGACGAAGAGCGGGACCTGGATCTCGTGGCCGGTCTCCAGCTTGGCCGGCTTGGTGCCGCCGGTGGAGCGGTCGCCCTGGACGCCCGGGTCGGTGTGCTCGATCGTCAGCACGACGGCGGCGGGGAGCTCGACGTAGAGCACCGAGCCCTCGTGCTGCGCGACGGAGGCGGTGAAGCCCTCGACGAGGAAGTTGGCGGCGTCGCCGACGGCCTTGCGGTCGACGTGCAGCTGGTCGTAGGTCTCCATGTCCATGAAGACGAAGTAGTCGCCGTCCATGTAGGAGAACTGCATGTCGCGGCGGTCGATGGTGGCCGTCTCGACCTTCACACCGGCGTTGAAGGTCTTGTCGACGACCTTGCCGGACAGCACGTTCTTGAGCTTGGTGCGCACGAAGGCCGGGCCCTTGCCGGGCTTGACGTGCTGGAACTCGACGACGGACCAGAGCTGGCCGCCTTCGAGCTTGAGCACCATGCCGTTCTTGAGGTCGTTCGTGGAAGCCACGGTTGCGGAATCTCCTGGACTGACGTGGGACCGAGGAGGCGTACGCGCCCTACAGCGCGAGCAGCTCCTTGGTCGTGATGGTGAGTAGCTCGGGTCCGCCGTCCGCCTCCTGGCGTACGACGAGCGTGTCATCGATCCGGACTCCGCCCCGGCCCGGGAGGTGGACCCCCGGTTCGACGGTGACCGGCACACAAGCGTCCAGTTTACCCATGGCCGAGGGTGAGAGCTGCGGGTCCTCGTCGATTTCGAGCCCCACTCCGTGCCCGGTGAGGGGCACGGCGGCCTCCGTGTGCCCCGCGGCGTCCAGGATCTGGCGGGCCGCCCGGTCCACGTCCCGGTACTCGGCGCCGGGCGCGAGGGACTCGCGTCCGGCCCGCTGAGCGGCGAAGACGAGCTCGTACAGCTCGATCTGCCAGTCGGCGGGGGTGGTGCCGATGACGAAGGTGCGGCCGATCTCGCACCGGTAGCCGCGGTAGTCCGCGCCCAGGCAGACGGAGAGGAAATCACCCTCCTCGACCCGGCGGTCGGTGGGCCGGTGCCCGCGGCGCCCGGAGTGCGGACCGGTCCCCACCGAGGTGGGGAAGGCGGCCCCGTCGGCGCCGTGGTCGACGAGCCGCCGCTCCAGCTCCAGGGCGAGGTGGCGCTCGGTCCGCCCCACGAGGATCGACTCCAGGAGCTCGCCGAGGGCCTGGTCGGCGATCTCCGCCGCGATCCGCAGGCAGGCGATCTCGTCCTCGTCCTTGACGATCCTGAGCTGCTCGACGGCGCAGGAGAGGTCGGCGAGGCGCAGTGCGGGGGCGGCGGAGCCCATGGCCCGGTGCCGGGCCACCGTCAGGTGGTGTTCCTCGACCGCGAGCGCGTCGGCGCCGGCCCGGTGGGCGAGGTCGACGGCGGTGACCGCCGGATCGCCCCCTCCGGCGGGCAGGACCTGCTGCCGGAGCAGCTCGTCGAGTCGCCCGTCGGCCGGTTCGCCACCGGGCGCGACGGGGCAGAGCAGGACGTCCGTCTCCGGCTCCGGCCCGACGAGCAGGACGGCGCCGGGCGGTGAACCACCCGCGAGATAGCGGACGTTGGCGGGGCGGGAGACCAGGGCCGCCGGGCTGCCCGCGGCCGCGCACCTGTCGCGCAGCCGTACACGGCGGTCCGCATACACCTCTGACATGCTTCCGAGCCTACGAGCAGCGGGCCGCGACGGCCTGTTCAGAACGGCCGTCCGGGCTCGGTCACCAGGTGGGCGGGCTGGCGATCGCGCGGGCCAGGACGTCGTCGAGGACGCGCGCGGTGGTCTCGACGTCGTACGTGGAGTTGTCGATGATCGGCAGGCCGGAGCCGTACCAGCCGGCCATCCGGCCGTGGATGGCGGCGACCTCCTCGTCCGAGAGGCGCCGGTTGCCGCTGCGCTCGGCGTTGCGCTCCAGGACGACCTCCAGGCCGGGCAGCAGGACGACGGGCAGCAGACCGGGGCCGACGTGACGCTTCCAACCGCCGAGTCCGACGACGGGCCGGTCCGGGAAGACGGCGTCGTCGACGATGCAGGAGATGCCGTTGGCGAGGAAGTTGCGCGCGGCGAAGCCGCAGGTGCGGCGGGCCAGCCGGTACTGCGCCTCGGAGTGCTCGTTCCAGCCGGACTGCGGGTCGGCGAAGCCGGAGCAGACCCACTCGCGGACGTCGTCGAGGCTGATGTGCGCGGTGGGCACGCGGCGGCGCTGCGCCCAGTGCCGGGCGACGGTCGTCTTGCCCGCGCCGGCGGGGCCGATGAGCAGGACGGCGAGGGTGGCCGCGCCGGTCCCGGCGCCGTGCTCGACGGGCGGCGCGAGGGGCGCGCTCACGGGCGGCAGCGGCACGTGCCCGGTCAGGTCCGCGCGCGGCGGGGCGGAGGAGGGGTGCCGCGGGCCCCCCGGGTGCTGCGGTCCGGCGGCGGGGTGCTGCGGTCCCGCGGCGGGGTGCTGCGGGGCCCCCGGGTGCTGCGGCCCTGCGGCGGGGTGCTGCGGGGTCCCCTGCTGCGGCGCGCCGGTCGGGTGGGGTGCCGCGGGGTGCTGGAGGGCCGCCGGATGCCGCGGTATGCCTCCCGGGCCGCCCCAGCCCGCTCCGGGCGCCGAGGGCGGCGGGGCGTGCGGGGGCCGGGGCGCACCGGCCTGGACCGTCGGGTGCACACCGAGCCGGGGCCCGGACGCGGGGCCCGCGTACGGGGCGCCCGGCGGGACCGGCGGAGGAACGGGCGGCTGCCCGCCGAGGTCCCCGCCACCGGCGCCGGGGGCCTGTGCGGAACCGGGCGCGGGTCCCGGTCCGGTGCCGGTCGTCCGGTCCGACCGCTCGGGCGGTGGCAGCGGGCCCCCCACTGCGTGCTGCATCCGGTGCCACTCCGTCTCGTACGCCTGTCGGGTCCCCGGACCGGTGTGTCCGTGGATGGCGGAACGTTACCGCCCCCGGCCCCCACAGGGGGAACGGCCGGGGGCTCCCCCTGGTGCCCTGTCAGGCCCTGTCAGTCGGTGAGCTCCTCGGCGAGCGCCCGCAGCGCCAGCCGGTAGGAGCCGATCCCGAACCCGGCGACCGTGCCGGTCGCCACGGCCGCGACGACCGAGGTGTGCCGGAACTCCTCGCGGGCGTACGGGTTGGAGATGTGCACCTCGATCAGCGGGGCGGTCCGCTGGGCGGCGGCGTCCCGCATCCCGTACGAGTAGTGCGTGAAGGCGCCGGGGTTGATCACCACGGGGATCGAGCCGTCCGCGGCCTCGTGGAGCCAGCGGATCATCTCGCCCTCGTCGTTGGTCTCCCGCACCTCGACGTCGAAGCCGAGCTCCGCGCCGAGGCTCCGGCAGGACTCGACGAGCCCCTTGTAGGAGGTCGCGCCGTAGATGTCGGGCTCGCGGGAGCCGAGACGGCCCAGGTTCGGGCCGTTCAGCACGAGGACCGGGCGGCCCGGACGCGCCTCGCTCACGCCGACACCTCGCCGTAGGCCGCGATCAGGACGGCCGGGTCGGGGCCCTCCAGGACGGTCGGCTTGCCGATCCCGTCGAGGACGATGAAGCGGAGCAGGTCGCCGCGGGACTTCTTGTCGACCCGCATCGTCTCCAGGAGCTTCGGCCACTGGTCGCCGCGGTAGGTCAGCGGCAGGCCGACGGACTCCAGGATCGTCCGGTGCCGGTCGGCGGTGGCGTCGTCGAGCCGCCCGGCGAGGCGGCCGAGCTCGGCGGCGAAGACCATGCCGACGGAGACGGCGGCGCCGTGGCGCCACTTGTACCGTTCGTTCTTCTCGATGGCGTGGGCGAGGGTGTGGCCGTAGTTGAGGATCTCCCGGCGGCCGGACTCCTTGAGGTCGCCGGAGACGACCTCGGCCTTGACCTTGATCGAGCGGACGAGCAGCTCGGCGGTGTGCGGGCCGGCCGGGGTGCGGGCGGCCTGCGGGTCCTCCTCGATGAGGTCGAGGATCACCGGGTCGACGATGAAGCCGGCCTTGATGATCTCCGCGAGACCGCTGACGTAGTCGTGCACCGGCAGCGAGTCGAGCGCCGCGAGGTCGCACAGGACCCCGGCGGGCGGGTGGAAGGCGCCGACGAGGTTCTTGCCCTCGGCGGTGTTGATGCCCGTCTTGCCGCCGACGGCCGCGTCCACCATGGCCAGGACCGTGGTCGGCACGGCGATCCACCGCACGCCGCGCAGCCAGGTGGCGGCCACGAACCCGGCGAGGTCCGTGGTGGCGCCGCCACCGACGCCGACGACGACGTCGCTGCGGGTGAAGCCGGTCTGGCCCAGCGCCTTCCAGCAGTAGGCGGCGACCTCGGCGGTCTTCGCCTCCTCGGCGTTCGGCACCTGGATGGCGACGGCCTCGTAGCCCTGCTCGGCGAGGTCGGCGCGGAGCGCCTCGCCGGTGTCGGCGAGCGCCTCCGGGTGGATCACGGCGACCCGCTTGGCCTGGGTGCCGATCAGGGCGGGGAGCTCACCGAGGAGCTGCCGCCCGACCAGTACCTCGTACGGGTCGGTGCCCGCGGAACCGCCGACCTGGATGCGGGTCACCTGGTCCTGGTCCGTCATACGTCCTTCAACTCCAGTGCGTCGAGGACCGCCTGGGCGACCTCTTCGGGGGTGCGGTCGTCCGTGGCGACGACGACCCGTGCGACTTCGGTGTACAGATGGCGGCGCGCCTCCATCAGCTCGCGCCACTGGCGGCGCGGGTTGACGGCGAGCAGGGGCCGCGCGGTGTTCAGGCCGACGCGGCGGACCGCCTCCTCGACGTCCATCGAGAGGTACGCGACGGGCAGCCCGGCGAGCAGGGCGCGGGTCCCGGCGTCCAGGATCGCGCCGCCACCGAGGGCGAGGACGCCCTCGTGCTCGGCGACGGCCGTGGCGACGGCGGCCCGCTCCAGGGCCCGGAAGTGCTCCTCGCCGTCCTCGACGAAGATGTCGGAGATCTCGCGTCCTTCGGCGGCGACGATGTCGGCGTCGGTGTCCCGGTAGGGCGCGCCGAGCCGTTCGGCCAGGAGCGCGCCCACCGTGGACTTGCCGGAGCCCATGGGCCCGACGAGGACGACCAGGGGTCCGGCGGTCACCGGATGTTCAGGTTGTCGAGGTACGACCGCACGTTGCGGCGGGTCTCGGGGACGCTGTCGCCGCCGAACTTCTCGACGACCGCGTCCGCCAGGACCAGCGCGACCATCGCCTCGGCGACGATCCCGGCGGCCGGGACGGCGCACACGTCGGAGCGCTGGTGGTGGGCGGCCGCGGCCTCGCCGGTGGCGACGTCGATCGTGGCCAGCGCGCGCGGCACGGTCGCGATCGGCTTCATCGCGGCGCGGACGCGCAGCAGCTCGCCGGTGGTCAGACCGCCCTCGGTGCCGCCGGAGCGGCCGGAGGTGCGCTTGATGCCGTCCTCGGTGCGGACGATCTCGTCGTGCGCCTTCGAGCCGGGCACCCGGGCGAGGTCGAACCCGTCGCCGACCTCGACGCCCTTGATCGCCTGGATGCCCATGAGGGCCGCGGCGAGCCGGGCGTCCAGACGCCGGTCCCAGTGGACGTGCGAGCCGAGCCCGACCGGCACCCCGTAGGCGAGGACCTCGACGACGCCGCCGAGGGTGTCGCCGTCCTTGTGGGCCTGGTCGATCTCCGCGACCATCGCCTTCGACGCGTCGGCGTCGAGGCAGCGGACCGGGTCGGCGTCGAGCTTCTCGACGTCGGCGGGGGTCGGGTAGACGCCGTACGGCGCCTTGGCGGCGGCCAGCTCGACCACGTGCGAGACGATCTCGATGCCGGCGGCCTCCTTGATGAAGGACCGGGCGACGGCGCCGAGGGCGACACGGGCGGCGGTCTCCCGGGCGCTGGCGCGCTCCAGGATCGGCCGGGCCTCGTCGAAGCCGTACTTCTGCATGCCGGCGAGGTCGGCGTGGCCGGGCCGGGGCCGGGTCAGGGGCGCGTTGCGGCCCGTCTCCTTCAGCTCCGAGGGGTCGACCGGGTCGGCCGACATGACCTTCTCCCACTTGGGCCACTCGGTGTTGCCGACCATGACGGCGATCGGGGAGCCGAGGGAGAGTCCGTGCCGGACGCCGCCGAGGAAGGTGACCTCGTCCTGCTCGAACTTCATGCGGGCGCCGCGCCCATAGCCGAGGCGTCGCCGCGCGAGGTGGTCCGCCACCAGCTCAGTGGTGACCGGGACGCCGGCGGGAAGACCCTCCAGCGTCGCGACCAGCGCGGGTCCGTGCGACTCGCCCGCGGTCAGCCAACGCAACCTGCTCAACGATGCTCCTCATGCTCGCGCCTGGCACTGCGACGGCACGACCGGGTGCGCGGCCCTGGCCCGCCACCCCGATCCTCCCACGTCCGAGGGGTGAATCCGCCCTCCGGTCCAGCTATCGGACGCCTGCCTCGCTCTCCTGGACGGCCTCGCCGCTCTCGCGATCGGCCACGCTCTCCTCCAGGGGCGCGCCGAAACGCTCGCGCAGCCAGTCGAGGCCCTGGTGGACGAGCACGGTGCAGCCCAGCGCGAGCAGCGGATACCTCACCCAATCGGGCAAGTCGTGGCGGAACCCCATGAGGACCGCGCGCACGATGTCCCAGGACATGCTCCACCGCGACGCCAGTACGAATTCCCCGCCCGTGTCCACTGCCGCTCCCCCGCGATCACTCGATACGGAGGGGATCCTAGCGAGCCGCCAGCGCCTGCTCCCCCGCCGCGCGCATGGCCGCGAGCGGCCCCTTCGGGACGCCCGTCATCTGTTCGACCTGGAGGACGGCCTGGTGGACCAGGAGGTCGAGGCCGCCGACGACCTTCCCGCCGCGCTCGGACCAGGCCGCGGCGAGCGGGGTCGGCCAGGGGTCGTACAGCACGTCGAAGAGCGTGCCGACGCTGTCGGGGACGGCGGTCGCCAGGGCGTTCGTAGTGCCGGCGGGGGTGGTCGCGATGACCAGCGGCGCGTCGAAGGCCTCCGCCGCCCGCTCCCAGTCCGCGGTGCGGACGTCCACGCCGAGCCGCTCGCCCCAGCCGCGCATCTCCTCGGCGCGCGCCTCGCTCCGTACGTACGCGGTGACGGGTCCCCCGCAGATCCGGGCGAGGGCGGCGAGCGCGGAGGAGGCGGTGGCGCCGGCGCCGAGGATCGCCGCCGACTCCACCTTCTCGACGCCCCGCTCGCTGAGCGCGGCGATCATGCCGGGGATGTCGGTGTTGTCGCCGAACCGTCGCCCGTCCTCACGGAGGACGACGGTGTTGACGGCCTCCACGGAGGCGGCCGTGTCGCTGATCTCGTCGAGCAGCGGCATGATCGCCCGCTTGAGCGGCATGGTCAGCGAGAGCCCGGCCCAGGTCTCGTCCAGCTCGGCCACGAACCCGGGCAGCGCCGCCTCGTCGACCTCGAAGCGGTCGTACGACCAGTCGTCGAGCCCGAGCGCGGCGTACGCGGCCCGGTGCAGGACCGGGGAGAGGGAGTGGGCGATGGGCGAACCGAGGACGGCCGCGCGGCGGCCCTCACTGGCCCGTGTTGGCATTGAACTTGTCCTTCAACCTGTTGTGCTCGGCCAGGGTCTTCGCGAACTCGGTCTTGTTCATGCCGTCGGTGGCGACGAAGTAGATCCAGCCGTCGTTCGTGGGGTTGAGCATGGCGGCCAGGGCCTCGTTGCCCGGGTTGTCGATCGGTCCCGGCGGCAGTCCCTTGTACTTGTACGTGTTGTACGGGTCGGTGTTGGTGTTCGCCTCCTGCTCCGAGATCTTGATCTCGCTCTGACCCTTCAGGTAGTTGAGGGTCGAGTCGAACTGGAGCAGCTGGTACGTCTCGTGGTTGTCCGGCCGGAGGCGGTTGTAGACGACCTCCGCCATCTTGCGGAAGTCGTCGTGGGTCTTGCCCTCCGCCTGGACCAGGCTGGCGACCGTGAGGAGTTCCCACGGGTCCTTGACGCCGAGCCCCTTCGCCTTCGCCTCCAGGTCCAGCTTGGTGTACTCCTGGTTCGCGCGGGACACCATCTTGCGCAGCGCGTCCTCGGGCTTGGTGCCCTTCGCGACCGGGTAGCTCGCCGGGAAGAGGAATCCTTCCAGCGGGTCCTTGAGCTCCTCGTGGTTCTTGGCCCAGTCGGGCAGCCCGAGGGAGTCCGCCTTCGCGAACGCGATCTCCTTGGTGGTGCCGGGCTTGAGGTCGAGGCGCTCGTCGAGCTTCTCGTAGACCCAGGCGTTGCGCTTGCCCTCGGGGATGATGAGGTTGGCCTGGCTGGCCGGGTTCAGCATCAGCGTCACCGCACTGTCGGCCGACATCTCCTTCTTCAGCGTGTAGGCGCCCGCCTGGATCGAGAGACCCCGCGGGTTCTTCTGCTGCGCCGAGACGAAGGCGTCGACGCTCTTGACGACCCCCGCCTTCTTGAGGATGTTGCCGATCTCGTAGCCGCCCGCGGACTTCGGGATCTCGACCTGGACCTCGCCGCTGCCGCTGCCCGTGTAGTCGGGCGCCGCGCCGAACTCGCCCTGCCAGAACTGGTAGCCGAAGTAGCCGATGCCGCCGACGCCGCCGACCAGGACGAGGGCGACGACCAGGCAGGCCACGCCGTTCTTGCCTTTGCGTTTCTTCGCTTTGCTCCGGCGCTCGCGGTCGCCGTCGCGGGAGCCGCGGCCGCGTCCCGGCTCCTCGTCGTAGCCGTCGTCGTCCGCGTCGTCGTCGCCGGTGAAGAAGGGGTGCTTCTCCTCCTCCGGCTCCGGCTGCTGCGCCTCTTCCTCCGGCGCCCAGTCGACGACCGGCTCCGGCGGGTGCTGCCGGCGGCCGGGCGGCTGGGGCGGCGGGTAGGCCTCGGGCGTGCCGTAGAGGTCCGGGTTCTGGCCGCCGTACGGATCGGCCGGGGGCGCGCCGTAGGCCATCGCCGCCTGGCCGCTCTCCCAGTTGCCGTCGTACTGCTGTCCGAGGTGCCCGGGCGTGTCGTAACCGCCGCCCGGGTACCCCGTCTCGTACTGCTGCTGGTACTGGGGATCGGCGTACTGCTGCGGGGGCTGCTCGTACTGCGGCTGCTGCTGGTACTGCTGCCCCTGCTGCTGGTACGGGTCGCCCCCGTAGCCCTGGTCGGCGTGGCCGCCCTGGCCGTACGGGTCCACGTAGCCCTGGCCGCCGTGGTCGTACTGGCTCGCCTGCTGCGGGTGCGGGTACTGCTGCTGGCCCTCCCACCCCTGGTCCCCGTAGAGCGGGTCCCCGGGGTGCCACGGTTCGGAGCCAGGGCCCCGGCCATACTCAGTCATCGATCCCCAAAACAGCCGCGAGGCTTCCGGACGATCCGCCTCTACGTAGTGCGGCAGCTGTTCGAACACCGCCACATCGCGCGGAACGTTACCGTATCGCGATCAGTTGACATCCATCTCTCCGCACCGATAGTCGGAGAAACTTCCAGCGGTCACCCGCTTGGCTTCCTGCTTCAGCGCCAGCCGCCCTGTCCGGGACTGCTCCCGTTGGGGTCTTACACCGGCTCCACAGGCTGTCACCGCCAGCCCGGCGGCCAGTAGGTTCTTCGCCCCGTTCTCATCCCTGTCATGAGTCGTCCCACAGCCAGGGCAGGTCCAATGACGGACCCCGAGTGACAGCTTGGCGAGCACGTATCCGCAGTTGGAACACGCCTTGCTCGACGGGTACCACTGATTGATCACGACAAGCTGACGGCCGTACCAGTGGCACTTGTACTCCAGCATGGAGCGGAGCTCCGACCAGGATGCATCGGAGATCGCGCGCGCCAGCGAGCGGTTCTTCAGCATGCCCCGAACATTGAGGTCCTCGATCACGATCGTTTGGTTTTCACGAACGAGTCGAGTCGTCAGTTTGTGCAGGTAATCCCTACGCCGGTCGCTGATCTTGGCGTGAACCCTCGCGACCCTGCGCTGCGCCTTCTGGCGGTTCTGCGACCCTGGCTGCTTCCGTGCCAGCTGTCGCTGAGCGCGTGCGAGACGTTTCCTGTCACGCCGCTCGTGCTTCGGGTTGGCGATCTTCTCCCCCGTCGACAGCGTCGCCAACGTCGTGAGCCCTACATCAAGCGCGACCGCAGGGCTGTCGGCCGGTGGCAGCGGCCGAACCGCCGGATCCTCCACCAACAGTGATACGAACCAGCGACCAGCCCCGTCTCGCGAAATGGTCACGGTAGACGGTTCCACGCCCGGCGGGAGAGCCCGCGACCAGACGATGCGAAGCGGCTCGCTCAGCTTCGCGAGCGTCAGACGCCCATTGCGCCATCGGAACGCCGAACGCGTGTACTCAGCAGTCGCGCGCGACTTCTTCCGCGACTTGAACCGCGGGTACTGCGCTCGCCCCTCCCAGAAGTTCACGAATGCCCCCTGCAAGTGCCTCAGCGCCTGCTGCAGAGGGACAGAGGACACCTCGCTCAAGAAAGCAAGGTCTTCGGTCTTCTTCCAGTCAGTGAGCATCGCCGAGGTCTGAACGTAGTTCACGCGTTCACGCCTCTGATACCACGCCTCGGTGCGAGCCTGAAGAGCGAGGTTGTAGACCTTCCGCACACACCCGAACGTGCGGGACAGCTCCACTGCCTGCGCATCGGTCGGATAGAAACGGAACTTGAAGGCCCGTCTCACGTGCTTGCCCTTCATGGCTCACACGCTAGCGCCGTAGTCACTGAGCGAAGCAGAAACAAGAGAAGTCAGATAACCGCTTCGACGCCCTCACCGGGCGGATTACCTGATACCCGTTCGGACTCAAGAGCGTTCTGAAGGATGATCACAGCGGCGGCCTGGTCGATGACGGACCGCCCCTTCTTCGCCTTCACGCCCGAGGCCCGCAGGCCCTGGGTCGCGGTGACGGTGGTCATCCGCTCGTCGACCAGCCGGACCGGCACCGGGGCGATGCCCTTCGCCATCTCCCGGGCGAAGGCGCGGACCTTGGTCGCGGCCGGGCCCTCCCGCCCGCTGAGCGAGCGGGGCAGGCCCACGACGACCTCGATCGGCTCGTACTCCTCGACGATCTGGCGGAGCCGCCGGTGGGCGGCCGGGACGTCACGTCCCGGCACGGTCTCCACCGGCGTGGCGAGGACCCCGTCGGGGTCGCACGAGGCGACCCCGATCCGGGCGTCCCCGACGTCGACCGCGAGACGGCGGCCGCGGCGCATCGTCACGCCGTCTCCACCACGAGGCGCTCGACGGCGGCGATGGCCTCGCCGACGGCCTCCGGGTTCTGACCGCCGCCCTGGGCGACGTCCGGCTTGCCGCCGCCACCGCCGCCGAGGGTCTTGGCGGCCGTGCGGACCAGCTCGCCGGCCTTGAGGCCGCGCTCGCGGGCCGCCTCGTTGGTGGCGATGACCGTCAGCGGCTTGCCGTTGACGGTGGTGAACAGGGCGACGACGGCCGGACGGGAGGCCGGGATGCGCCCGCGGACGTCGAGGACCAGCTTGCGCAGGTCGTCGGCGCCGGTGCCGTCCGGGACCTGCCCGGTGACGAGGGCGACGCCGCGGATGTCGCGGGCGGAGTCGACGAGACCGGCGGCGGCCTGGAGGACCTTCTCCGCGCGGAACTTCTCGATCTCCTTCTCGGCGTCCTTCAGCTTGCCGAGCATGGTGGAGATCTTCTCCGGCAGCTCCTCCGGGCGGCCCTTGACGAGCTCCTGGAGCTGGGCGACGACCGTGTGCTCCCTGGCGAGGAAGTTGTACGCGTCGACACCGACGAGGGCCTCGATACGGCGCACGCCGGAGCCGATGGACGACTCGCCGAGCAGCTTCACCAGGCCCAGCTGGGCGGTGTTGCCGACGTGCGTGCCGCCGCACAGCTCCTTGGAGAAGTCGCCGATGGTGACGACACGCACCTGCTCGCCGTACTTCTCGCCGAACTCGGCGATGGCGCCCTGGCGCTTGGCCTCGTTGATCGGCATGACCTCGGCGTGGACCTCCAGCTCGCGCGCGAGGACCTCGTTGATCTTCTGCTCGACGTCGGTGAGGACCGCGCCGGGGACGGCGTTCGGCGAGCCGAAGTCGAAGCGGAAGCGACCGGGCTGGTTCTCGGAACCGGCCTGGGCGGCCGTCGGGCCGAGCGCGTCGCGCAGGGCCTGGTGCGTCAGGTGCGTGGCGGAGTGGGCGCGGGCGATGGCCCGGCGGCGCTTGACGTCGATGGCGGCGTAGGCGGTGGCGCCCACGGTCACCTCGCCGACCTGCACGGAGCCCTTGTGGACCGAGACGCCCGGGACCGGCTGCTGGACGTCGCGGACCTCGATGACGGCACCGCTGTGCAGCTTGATGCGGCCCTGGTCGGCGATCTGGCCGCCGCCCTCGGCGTAGAACGGGGTGCGGTCGAGGACGACCTCGACCTCGTCGCCCTCGGAGGCGGCCGGCGAGGGGACGCCGTTCACGAGCAGACCGACGACCGTGGTCTCGCCCTCGGTGTTGGTGTAGCCGGTGAACTGGGTGGCGCCGTTGCTGTCGGCGATCTCCCGGTACGCGGTCATGTCGGCGTGACCGGTCTTCTTGGCCTTGGCGTCGGCCTTGGCGCGGTCCCGCTGCTCCTTCATCAGGCGGCGGAAGCCGTCCTCGTCCACGGAGAGGCCCTGCTCGGCGGCCATCTCCAGGGTGAGGTCGATCGGGAAGCCCCAGGTGTCGTGGAGCAGGAAGGCCTTCTCGCCGGCGAGGACCGTGCCGCCGGCGGCCTTGGTCTCGGTGACGGCGGTGTCGAGGATGTTGGTGCCGCCCTTGAGGGCCTTCAGGAAGGCGGCCTCTTCGGCGAGGGCGACGGTCTCGATGCGCTTGCGGTCGGTGACCAGCTCCGGGTACTGCTCGCCCATCGTGTCGATCACGGTGGTGACGAGGTCCTGGACGACCGGGCCGGTGGCGCCGAGCAGGCGCATGTTGCGGACGGCGCGGCGCATGATGCGGCGCAGCACGTAGCCGCGGCCCTCGTTGCCGGGGGTGACGCCGTCGCCGATGAGCATCACGGAGGTGCGCATGTGGTCGGCGACCACGCGGAGCGAGACGTCGCTGTCGTGGGCCTTGCCGTAGTCGACGCCGGTGAGCTCGGTGGCCTTGTCGATGACGACCTTGAGGGTGTCCGTCTCGTACATGTTCTGGACGCCCTGGAGGATCATCGCCAGGCGCTCCAGGCCGAGGCCCGTGTCGATGTTCTTCGACGGCAGCTCGCCGAGGATCGGGAAGTCCTCCTTGTCGGAGCCCTCACCGCGCTCGTACTGCATGAAGACCAGGTTCCAGATCTCCACGTACCGCTCGTCGTTGACGGCCGGGCCGCCCTCGACGCCGAAGTCGGGGCCGCGGTCGTAGTTGATCTCGGAGCACGGGCCGCAGGGGCCGGGGACGCCCATCGACCAGTAGTTGTCCTTCTTGCCGAGGCGCTGGATGCGCTCGGCCGGGACGCCGACGACGTCGCGCCAGATCTGCTCGGCCTCGTCGTCCTCCTGGTAGACGGTGATCCAGAGCTTCTCCGGCTCCAGCCCGTAGCCGCCGTGCTCCACCGGGGTGGTCAGCAGCTCCCAGGCGAGCTTGATGGCGCCTTCCTTGAAGTAGTCGCCGAAGGAGAAGTTGCCGCACATCTGGAAGAACGTGCCGTGCCGGGTGGTCTTGCCGACCTCTTCGATGTCCGGCGTGCGCACGCACTTCTGCACGCTGGAGGCGCGCGTGTAGGGCGGCTTGACCTCGCCCAGGAAGTAGGGCTTGAACGGCACCATGCCGGCGGGGACGAGCAGCAGAGTCGGGTCGTCCGCGATGAGCGACGCCGAAGGGACGACGGTGTGCCCGCGCTCCTCGAAGAAGCTCAGCCAGCGGCGGCGGATTTCAGCCGACTCCATCAGTGGTCCTCATTCCGGTTGTACGAACGCGTAGGCATCTTGGAAAACGAATAGGTGGTCGGGTGCGCGGCCGGGCCGAGCGCGGCCCTCCGGCGCGACTCCGGGAGTTCCCGGCCCGGCTCGACGGGTGCGGCCAGGCCGAGGGCCTCGTCCAGCTCGGCCTCGCGCTGGAGCATGCCCGCCCTCACGTCGAGGGCGAAGTCCTTGAGCCGGTGCCCGGTCTCGACGGCCTTGTTCGCCGCCTGGGCGGCGAGGCTCTCGGGGGTCAGCTGCTTCAGCTTCCGGTTGACCTTGGCGGTGGCCCACACGCCGGCGGCTGCGCCGGCCGTGAACCAGAACGTGCGGCGGAACATCGCGGCTCAGCCCTTCTGCTTCCGGCGTCGCGAGGACGGCAGGGTACGGCCGACGATCACAGTACGGCGACCGGTGGCCCGCGGCGCGTCCTGCGCCTCGCGGCCCCGGCCCAGCGCCTTGCGGACGCCGTAGCCGAAGGCGGCCACCTTGACCAGCGGGCCGCCGAAGGTGGAGGCGACGGTCGTGGAGAGCGCGGAGGCGTTGGAGGTGACCTCCTGGACGTCCGAGGCGATGGCGTCGACCCGGTCGAGCTGGGTCTGCGCCGAGCGCACGGTCGCGGACGCTTCGGCCAGCAGGGGAACGGCCTGTTCGGTCACGTCCGCCACCAGCCTGGTGGTCGCCCTGAGCGTCTGCGCCAGCCTCACCAGTGCCACGGCGAGGAAGGAGACGAGGATCGCCCAGAACACGGCCACCAGGATCCCGGCAACCTCTCCACCGGTCACTGTGCACCGCTCTCTGCTGTCGTTGGGCCTTGTGAAAAGTCGTCTCCCGACCCTATCGCGCCCGGGCTGTCCTGCCGTACCGCATTACCGCCCGTGGGGCGGGAGTTACGGGATCTCGATTGTACGGAGCGCGCGGGGATGAGTACGCTCCGTGTCCCATGCGACGGAGCAATCTCCCGGCGGAGCTGAACCGGTTCGTCGGACGGGCCGCCGAGCAGGCCGCACTGGCGGCGCTCCTCGAGACGTCCCGCCTGGTCACGGTCGTGGGTGTGGGCGGGGTCGGCAAGACGCGGCTGGCGCTGCGGGCTGCCGCGGGGGCGCAGAAACGCTACGGCGAGGAGGTCCGGCTCGCCGAGCTCGCGCCGCTGCGCGACCCGGACCTGGTCGCGTACGCCCTGGTGGAGGCCCTCGGGCTGACCGACCACACGCCGAGGACCCCGCGCGAGGTGCTGGTCGAGCACCTCGCGGAGCGGCGGATGCTGCTGGTGGTGGACGGCTTCGAGCACCTGGTGGAGAGCTGTGCGCCGCTGCTGCGGGACCTCCTGGCCCACGCGCCGGGGCTCACCGTGCTCGCGGCCGGCCGGCGGCCCCTGCGGGTGGCGGGCGAGGCGGTGTTCCCGCTGGCCCCGATGGACGAGGCGGACGCGGTGGCGCTCCTCGCCGAGCGGGCGGCGGAGGCGGGCGCGCCGGTGACCGGGGAGCCCTTCGCGGCCCCGGGCGCGCCGGTGGCCGGGCCGCGGGGCGCTTCGGGGGCCGGGCCGCGGACGGCTTCGGGAGGCGGACCGGAGGCCGTGCGGGAGCTCTGCCGGCGGCTCGACGGGATTCCGCTCGCCCTCGAACTGGCGGCCGGTCGTCTCCCCCTCCTCTCGGTCGAGCAGATGCTGCACCGCCTCGACGACCGCTTCCGGCTCCTGACGGACGGCGGGCGCGGGGCGCTCCCCCGCCATCAGACGCTGCGCACCGCGATCGGCTGGAGCCACGAGCTGTGCACCCCGGAGGAGCGGCTGCTCTGGGCGCGGCTCTCCGTCTTCGCCGGCCCCTTCGACCTGGAGGCGGTGGAGTACGTGTGCGGAAGCCGGGAGCTGCCGCCGGAGCAGGTCCTGGACCACCTCGGGGGCCTGCTCGCGCAGTCGCTGGTGTCACGCGAGGACACGCCCGCGGGCCCCGCCTACCGGCTCCTGGACACGGTCGCGGCGTACGGGGCGGAGTGGCTGGCGGCGCTCGGCGACACGGAGCGGATGCGGCGCCGGCACCGCGACTGGTACATGGGCCTGGCCACCTGGTGCGAGCTGGAGTGGTTCAGCCCCCGCCAGCCGGAGGTGGCGGCCTGCACGGACGCGGCGCTGCCCAATCTGCGGGCGGCGCTCGACCTGTGCCTCGAACTCCCCGAGGACGCGCACCTCGCCCAGCACCTGGCGGGCACGCTCTGGTTCGCCTGGGTGGGCTGCGGGCGCCTGTCGGAGGGCCGGCACTGGCTGGAGCGGGCGCTCGCGCTCGAGTCGGGGCACGAGGAGGCCCGGCTCAAGGCGCTGTGGGTGCTCGGATACGTGACGGTCCTGCAGGGGGACGGTACGGCGGCGGTGGCGGCGCTCCACGAGTGCGGGGAGCGGGCCCGCTCCTCGCGGAACGCGCTGGCGGAGGCGTACGCGACGCACCGGATGGGCTGTCTCGCGCTGCTCTCGGACGAGCTGCCGCGGGCCGAGGCGCTGATCGGGCGGGCGCTCGACTCCTACCGGGAGCTCGGCGAGCTGAACAGCAACGTGCTCATGGGACAGGTCGAGGTGGCGATGGCGCGGGCCTTCCGGGGCGACCTGGAGGGAGCGGTCGCGATCTGCCGGGAGGTCCGGGAGGTCTGCGAGGAGCGCGGGGAGCTCTGGACCCGGGCCTACGCCCTGTACGTCCTGGCCTTCTCGGCGTGGACCCGGGACGCGTACGGGGAGGCGCGGGAGCTGCTCACCGAGTGCGTCTCGATCAACCACACCTTCCGTGACCTGGTCGGTCTCGTCCTGGCGATCGAGCTGCTCGCGCTCGTGACGGTGAGCGAGGGCGATCCGGCGGAGGCCGCGGTCCTCCAGGGGGCGGCGGTGCCGGTCTGGGACACGGTGGGCATCCGCCTCTTCGGTTCGGAGGCCTTCGACGGCCCGCGGGCGCTGTGCGAGCAGCGGGCGGCGGAGGCCCTGGGCGCGGAGGCGTTCGACGCCGCGGTCCGGGCGGGCCGGGGTCTCTCGCTCGACGAGGTCGTGGAGCGCGCGCTCGCCGGGCGCCGGGATCCGGCCGTCGGCGGGGCTGCGGATGCGACGGCCCCGCGTCCGTTCCGTACGGCCGGGTCGGCGGCGGTCCCGGGAACGCGGAAGCCCGCCGGCTCCCCCACCGGAAAGGGCGGGGAAGCGGCGGGCTGAACACCGCGGGGGCGGTACTACTGCCGTGCCGGGATCAGCGGGCGTAGTACTCGACGACCAGCTGCTCGTCGCAGATGACCGGGATTTCCTTGCGGTTCGGGTCGCGGTCGAGGCGGAAGGCCAGGGCCTTCAGGTTGACCTGCAGGTAGCGCGGGGTCTCGCCGTCGGCGGCGAAGCCACCCTCACGGGCCATCTCGAACAGCGGCTTGTTGCGGCTGCGCTCGCGGACCATGACGACGTCGTCCGGACGGACACGGAACGACGGCTTGTCGACCTTGCCACCGTTGACCTGGATGTGACCGTGCACGACCATCTGGCGGGCCTGGTAGATGGTGCGGGCGATGCCCGAACGCAGGACCAGGGCGTCGAGGCGACGCTCGAGCTCGACGACCAGCGCCTCGCCCGTCTTGCCCTCGGCCTTCTTGGCGCGGTCGTAGGCGCGCGCCATCTGGCGCTCGCTGATGTCGTACTGGGCGCGCAGACGCTGCTTCTCGAGCAGACGGACCTTGTAGTCCGAGTTCTGCTTGCGGCCGCGGCCGTGCTCGCCCGGCGGGTAGGGGCGGGCCTCGAAGTACTTGACGGCCTTGGGGGTCAGCGCGATGCCGAGGGCACGCGACTTCTTGACCTTGGGACGGGACTGGTTCGGCATGAACCAACCTCTCTATCTGAACGAATACGGCTTCACCAGGGTTAGGGGAGGTCGCATCCGCAGCCCGGGAAACCCGTCTGGTCCGTACGGGACGGACCTGCCGGGCAGCCGCTCCCAGGTCTGGGCACATACGTGCAGCACGCGAACGACCCATCGCCGCTCCCGGGAATCCGGGTGGTGATGGGTGGCCCGCGACACCTTCGAAGGTGCGCGACGCTCCTGGAAACCCCGCCCGAGGGCCGGGTCTCCGGCTGGCTGTCCCGTTCTGGTGGTGCCGGCCGGGGCCGGACACGGGACGCAGCAATCCGGACCAGTGTACCGGCTCCCGAGGGCGCGCTCGCACCGCCGGGGTCCTGGGGCCTGTCCGAGGACAGGCCCTACCCCCCTTCGCCCTTCAGCCGCTCCCGCACCCGCTCCACCACGTCCGCGTATCTCGCCTCCGCGCCGTAGCGGGTGGGCTCGTAGTACCGGCGGCCGTGGATCGTGTCCGGGGCGTACTGCTGGGCCGCGATGCCGCCCGGTACGTCGTGGGGGTAGACATAGCCCTGGGCGTGGCCGAGCTTGGCCGCGCCCTTGTAGTGGCCGTCGCGCAGGTGCGGCGGGACCGCGCCCGCCAGGCCGCCCCGCACGTCGGCGAGGGCGGCACCGATCGCGGTCGTCGCCGCGTTCGACTTGGGGGCCAGGGCCAGGGCGATGGTGGCGTGGCTCAGGGTGAGGGCCGCCTCGGGGAAGCCGATCATGGCGACGGCCTGGGCGGCGGCGACGGCGATCGGCAGGGCGTTCGGGTCGGCGAGGCCGATGTCCTCGCTCGCGGAGATCATCAGCCGGCGGGCGATGAAGCGCGGGTCCTCCCCCGCCTCGATCATCCGCGCCAGGTAGTGCAGGGCCGCGTCCACGTCCGAGCCGCGGATCGACTTGATGAGCGCGCTCGCCACGTCGTAGTGCTGGTCGCCGTCCCGGTCGTACTTCACGGCCGCGCGGTCGACGGTCTCCTCCACGGTCTGGAGGGTGATCTCCGCCTCGCCCTTGGCGATCGCCGCGCCCGCCGCCGCCTCCAGCGCGGTCAGGGCCCGCCGGGCGTCGCCGCCGGCGACGCGCAGCAGGTGCGCCTCGGCGTCCTCCGGCAGGGTCACGGCCCCGCCGAGTCCCCGCTCGTCGGTGAGGGCCCGGGCCATCAGGCCCTTCAGGTCCTCGTCGGTCAGCGGTTCCAGGGTGAGGAGCAGGGAGCGGGAGAGGAGCGGGGAGATCACGGAGAAGTACGGGTTCTCCGTGGTGGCGGCGATCAGCGTCACCCAGCGGTTCTCGACGGCCGGCAGGAGCGAGTCCTGCTGGGCCTTGGAGAAGCGGTGGATCTCGTCGAGGAAGAGGACGGTCTCCTTGCCGTAGCCGCCGACCGCGCGCCGGGCGCCGTCGATGACGGCCCGGACCTCCTTGACGCCGGCGGTGATCGCGGAGAGCTCCACGAAGCGCTTGTTCGTGGCCTTCGAGACGACGTACGCGAGGGTCGTCTTCCCGATCCCCGGCGGGCCCCAGAGGATCACCGAGGAGGCGCCGGCGGGGCCGCCGTCCCCGTCGCCGACGAGCCGGCGCAGCGGCGACCCGGGCTTGAGCAGGTGCTGCTGGCCCACCACCTCGTCGAGGGTGCGGGGGCGCATCCGGACGGCCAGGGGGCTGCTGGCCGGGTCCTTCTCCTGGCGGTCTTCGGCTGCTGCGGTAAAGAGGTCGGGCTCCACAGTGATGAAGCCTAGGTCACCGCACCGACAGTCGGATCTGCGTCAGCTGGTCCAGAAGTCCCACCAGCGGGTCAGGATCAGCATGCCGATGATCCCGATGTGCAGGACGGGCAGGATCCAGGTGAACTCGTCGAAGAATGTCTTCAGACCGCCGGGGGCGGGGACGACGCCGTGGCGCACGTTGTGCGAGGTCACGTACCAGAACATGACGATGGTGGCGGTCCAGGCGAGGCAGCACCACAGGCAGAGCGAGTTGATCTCGTACAGCGACTGGTACATCAGCCAGGTGCAGAAGCCGACGCCGAAGAGGGTTCCGGCGTTGAGGCCGAGCCAGTACCAGCGGCGGTAGCGGGCTCCGGCGAGCAGGCCCACGCCGATCGCGACCACCATGCCGTACGTGACGAGGCCGAGCATCGGGTTCGGGAAGCCGAAGACCGAGGCCTGCTCGCTCTTCATGATGTTGCCGCAGGAGACGATCGGGTTGAGGCTGCACCCCGGGGTGAAGTTCGGGTCCTCCAGGAGCTTGAACTTGTCGATGGTGATGACCCAGGCGGCGAGCAGTCCGGCCGCTCCGGTGATCACGAGGAGCCAGGAGAAGGCCCGGCTCGCCCCGATCGTGCCGCCGCCGTCCCGGCCGGACCCGATCTCGTCCACCGCTGCCTTCGCCATGTCACCTTTTCCCTCGCTCGACCGGCCTTGTGGGCACGGTCATTCTGCAACACGGACCTGTCGTCCGGCCGTTCGCGGGAGATAAGGAAGGGCCCGGACCACCAGGGTGGTCCGGGCCCTTCCTCATGTCCGATCAGGCCAGCTTGGCCCGTACGGCCTCCACGAGACCGTCCACGGCCACGGCCTGCTGCTCGCCGGACTCCATGTCCTTGAGCTGCACGACGCCCTCGGCGAGGTCGCGCTCACCGGCGACGACGGCGAGGCGGGCACCCGAGCGGTTGGCGTCCTTCATGGCGCCCTTGAGGCCCTTGCCGCCGAAGGAGAAGTCGGCGGCGACGCCGGCCCTGCGGAGCTCGGTGACCTTGCCGAAGAGGAGTCGGCGGGCCTCCTCGCCGAGGGCGACGGCGAAGACGCTGGTGGCCGCGGGGATGTCGAGCTCGACGCCCTCCGCCTCCAGGGCGAGGACCGTGCGGTCCACGCCGAGCGCCCAGCCCACCGACGGCAGCGCGGGGCCGCCGATCATCTCGGAGAGGCCGTCGTAGCGGCCGCCGCCGCCGACCGCGGACTGCGAGCCGAGACCGTCGTGCACGAACTCGAAGGTGGTCCGGGTGTAGTAGTCCAGGCCGCGCACCAGCTTCGGGTCGTCCTCGAAGACGACGCCCGCCGCGGTGATCAGGGCGCGCACCTCCTCGTGGTACGCCTTGCAGGCGTCGCACAGGTAGTCGCGCAGGAGCGGGGCGTCGACCAGCTGCTTCTGGACGTCGGCCCGCTTGTCGTCGAGGACGCGCAGCGGGTTGATCTCGGCGCGGCGCAGGGTCTCCTCGTCGAGGTCGAGACCGCGCAGGAAGGTCTGCAGGGCCTCGCGGTAGACGGGGCGGCACTCCTTGTCGCCGAGCGAGTTCAGCAGGATGCGGAAGTTCCGCAGGCCGAGGGCGCGGTACGCCTCGTCGGCCAGGATGATCAGCTCGGCGTCCAGCGCCGGGTCCTCCGCGCCGATCGCCTCGGCGCCGACCTGGGAGAAGTGCCTGTAGCGGCCCTTCTGCGGGCGCTCGTAGCGGTAATACGAGCCGGAGTACCAGAGCTTCACGGGGAGGTTGCCCTGCTTGTGCAGGTTGGCCTCCAGGGCGGCGCGCAGGACGGAGGCGGTGCCCTCGGGCCGCAGGGCGAGCTTGTCGCCGCCCTTGGTCTCGAAGGCGTACATCTCCTTGGTCACGATGTCGGTGGACTCGCCGACGCCGCGGGCGAACAGGTTGACGTCCTCGAAGCCGGGGGTCTCGACGTAGCCGTAGCCGGACTTCCGCAGCGGCGCGGCGATCGCGTCACGGACCGCCAGGTACGTGGCGGAGAACGGCGGGATCAGGTCGTACGTGCCCTTGGGGGCCTTGAAGCTGCTCACGAAAATCTCGTCACATTCCTCGTCGGGGAGCGTCCGCGCTCCCGAGGCCGGCGGCCACGTCCCGCAGATAGGGGTTCGTGGCGCGTTCCTGGCCGATGGTCGTCTGGGGACCGTGCCCGGACAGGACCACGGTCGAGTTGTCGAGCGGCAGGCACACGCGGGCCAGCGACGCGAGCATCTCGTCCATGTCACCGCCGGGAAGGTCGGTGCGTCCGATGGAGCCGGCGAACAGCAGATCCCCGGAGAAGAACACGGAGGGGACCTCCGTGGTCTCGGGCATCCGGAAGGTCACCGACCCCTTGGTATGACCGGGCGCGTGGGCGACGGAGAACTCCAGACCGGCGAGCTTCAGCCGGGCGCCGTCGGTGAGCTCGCGCACGTCGTCGGGCTCTCCCACGGTCAGCTCGCCCATGAGGGGCATCCCGATGGAGCGGCCGAGGGCCTTCTCCGGGTCGCTCATCATGTAGCGGTCGGACGGGTGGATCCACGCGGGGACGTCATGGGCGCCGCACACCGGAACGACGGAGGCGACGTGGTCGATGTGTCCATGGGTGAGGACGACGGCGACGGGCTTGAGCCGATGCTTCTTCAGCGTCTCCTCGACACCCTGCGCGGCCTGGTGGCCGGGGTCGATGATCACGCACTCCTCGCCTGCGGCGGGGGCGACCAGATAGCAGTTGGTCCCCCAGGCCCCGGCGGGGAACCCGGCAATCAGCACGTTCGTCCTTAGGTGTCGTCCGGCACGGAGGCGCGGAACTCGTGGAAACACGGAATGCGGCAGATCAGAGCCTACCGGCGGTGCCGCTTCCACAGCCAACCCGTATACGGTACGGGCACATCCGGCCAGGCCGGGAACAGACGAGCGAGAAGGAGCGGACCCGGTGGTCACCAGCGATCAGCGGCGGCGGCAGCTTGCCAGGGAGAAGTACGCGCGGCAGCAGCAGCGGCGGGAGGAGAACCGGCGCAAGGCGAAGCGCCGCAACACCGTCATCGCGGCCGCCCTCGCGGTGGTGCTGGCCGCGGGCGGCGCCGTGTACGCCTCCGTGGCGCTGACGGACGGCTCCTCGAAGGGCTCGGACAGCGCGGCGGGCGACACCCCGACCGGCACCCCGACGCCCACGGAGAGCGAGTCGAAGAGCCCGGAGCCGAAGCTGACCGTGGACACGAAGGCCACGTACGCGATGGCCCTGAAGACGAACGAGGGCGACATCACGATCACCATGGAGGCGGCGAAGACCCCGCACACGGTGAACTCCTTCCAGCACCTCGCCGACAAGAAGTACTTCGACGGGACCAAATGCCACCGCCTCACGACCCAGGGCATCTACGTGCTCCAGTGCGGCGACCCCAAGGGCGACGGCACCGGCGGCCCCGGCTACACGATCCCCGACGAGAACCTGGGCGCCCTCGGCAAGGCGGGCGCGGACGGCACCGTGACCTTCCCGGCCGGCACCGTCGCCATGGCCAACACTGGGCAGCCGGGCTCCGGCGGCTCGCAGTTCTTCCTCGTCTACAAGGACACCAAGCTGCCGCCGACCTACACCCCCTTCGGGAAGATCGACGCGGCCGGCCTCAAGGCGGTCCAGGACGTGGCGAAGGCGGGCGTCGAGGGCGGTGCGACGGACGGCGCTCCGAAGAAGCCCGTCACCATCGAGAAGGCGACCGTCACGAAGAAGTGAGCCCGCTGGTCCGCACGCGCGCGTGACCTTTCGTGAGCACGCGCGCGTGGCCGCCGAATCTCGGTCGCGCTGAGTGCGGACAGCCGGGCCGCCGTTCGCCTAGATTGGCGTTGTGCAGCGTGGGCCGTCGGCCGCGCTGCGGAAGGCGGGCGAGGCCCGCCGGGAAACTGTGGACGATGCCCGGGGGGTACGACCCCGCGACGGCATCATGGTGAGGAGGCGCTGTGAGCAGCGACCCGTGGGGCCGCGTCGACGAGACGGGCACCGTGTACGTGCGGACGGCCGAGGGCGAGAAGGTCGTCGGATCGTGGCAGGCCGGCACCCCTGAGGAGGCCCTGGCCTACTTCGAGCGCAAGTACGAGGGCTTGGTTGTCGAGATCGGCCTCCTCGAGAAGCGGGTGAGGACCACCGACCTCTCGGCGAAGGACGCCACCGCCGCGATCGAGCACATCCGGCAGCAGGTCGACGAGCACCACGCCGTCGGCGACCTGGCCGCGCTCGCGACCCGTCTCGACAAGCTGGTCGAGACGGTCGACTCGCGCCGCGAGGAGCGCAAGGCCCAGAAGGCCAAGCAGACCGACGAGGCGCGTGCCGCCAAGGAGAAGCTCGTCACCGAGGCCGAGGAGCTGGCCCAGAGCGAGCAGTGGCGCTCCGCGGGCGAGCGGCTGCGGGCGCTCGTGGACACCTGGAAGGGCCTTCCCCGGCTCGACCGCAAGTCCGACGACGAGCTGTGGCACCGCTTCTCGCACGCCCGCTCTGCGTTCTCGAAGCGCCGCAAGGCCCACTTCGCGTCGCTGGACGCCCAGCGCGAGGACGCCCGCAAGGCGAAGGAGCGTCTGGTCGCCGAGGCGGAGTCGCTGTCGAACTCCACGGACTGGGGCAACACGGCGGCCCGCTACCGCGAGCTGATGGCGGACTGGAAGGCGGCCGGCCGCGCCCAGCGCGAGCACGAGGACGACCTGTGGAACCGCTTCCGCGGCGCCCAGGACGTCTTCTTCGCGGCGCGCGGCGAGGTCTTCGCCGAGCGGGACGCGGAGCAGACCGAGAACCTCAAGCTGAAGGAGGAGCTCGCGTCCGAGGCCGAGAAGCTGGTGCCGGTGACGGACCTGAAGGCGGCGCGTGCGGCCTTCCGTTCCCTCAACGAGCGCTGGGAGGCCATCGGCCACGTCCCGCGTGACGCCCGCCCCAAGGTCGAGGGCCGGATGCACGCGGTGGAGCGGGCGATCCAGGAGGCCGAGGAGGCCGAGTGGCGCCGGACGAACCCGGAGGCGCGTGCGCGCGCCGCGGGTCTGACCGGCCAGCTCCAGGACGCCGTCGAGAAGCTGCGCAAGCAGATCGACGCCGCCCGCGCCGCCGGGAACGACGCCAAGGCCGACAAGCTGGCGCGTGAGCTGGAGGGCCGTCAGGCCCTGCTCGACCAGGCCCTGAAGGGCCTGGAGGAGTTCGGCGGCTGAGAGGCCGTACGTACGAGAAGGGCCCCGGTACCTGCGCGAGGTACCGGGGCCCTTCTCGTACGCGCTGCTACGGGCGCCGGGCGCTGGTCACGCGGTAGACGTCGTAGACGCCCTCCACGCCCCGCACGGCCTTCAGGACGTGGCCGAGGTGCTTCGGGTCGCCCATCTCGAAGGTGAAGCGGGAGGTGGCCACCCGGTCGCGGGAGGTCTGGACGGCCGCCGAGAGGATGTTGACGTGCTGGTCCGAGAGGACGCGGGTGACGTCCGAGAGGAGCCGGGAGCGGTCCAGGGCCTCGACCTGGATGGCGACGAGGAAGACCGAGGACTGGGTGGGCGCCCATTCGACGTCCAGGATCCGCTCGGGCTCCCGGGACAGCGACTCCACGTTGACGCAGTCGTTGCGGTGGACCGATACGCCGCTGCCGCGGGTGACGAAGCCGATGATCGGGTCGCCGGGGACGGGCGTGCAGCAGCGAGCCAGCTTCACCCAGACGTCCTCGACGCCCTTGACGACGACGCCGGGGTCGGCGTTGGAGCGGCGCTTGGAGCGGCCGCGGGTCGGCGGGGCGGTCTCGTCGATGTCCTCGGTGGCGGCCTCCTCGCCGCCGAGCGCCTGCACCAGCTTCTGCACGATGGACTGGGCGGTGACATGGCCCTCGCCGATCGCCGCGTACAGCGAGGAGATGTCGCTGTAGCGCATCTCGTGGGCGAGGGTGACGAGGGAGTCGCCGGTCAGGATCCGCTGGATCGGCAGGTTCTGCTTGCGCATGGCCCGCGCGATGGCGTCCTTGCCCTGCTCGATGGCCTCGTCGCGGCGCTCCTTGGAGAACCAGGCGCGGATCTTGTTCCGGGCGCGCGGGGACTTGACGAAGCCCAGCCAGTCGCGGGAGGGGCCGGCGCCGGCGGCCTTGGAGGTGAAGACCTCGACCAGGTCGCCGTTGTCGAGGGTCGATTCGAGCGGCACGAGCCGCCCGTTGACCCGCGCCCCTATGGTGCGGTGGCCGACCTCGGTGTGGACCGCGTACGAGAAGTCGACGGGGGTGGCGCCGGCGGGCAGCGCGATGACGTCGCCCTTCGGTGTGAAGACGAAGACCTCGTTCCGGGAGAGGTCGAAGCGCAGGGACTCCAGGAACTCGCCGGGGTCCTCGGTCTCCTTCTGCCAGTCGAGGAGCTGGCGCAGCCACGCCATGTCGTTGAGGTGGTCGTCCTTGCCGGTCTTCTTCGGCACGTCGGTGCGCACCTTGGAGGCGCCGGCGACGGCCTCCTGCTTGTACTTCCAGTGCGCGGCGATGCCGTACTCGGCACGCCGGTGCATGTCGAAGGTGCGGATCTGGAGCTCGACGGGCTTGCCGTTGGGTCCGATGACCGTCGTGTGCAGCGACTGGTACATGTTGAACTTCGGCATCGCGATGTAGTCCTTGAACCGGCCGGGGACCGGGTTCCATCGCGCGTGGACGGTGCCGAGGGCCGCGTAGCAGTCGCGGACGGTGTCCACGAGGACGCGGATGCCGACCAGGTCGTAGATCTCCGCGAAGTCACGGCCGCGGACGATCATCTTCTGGTAGACGCTGTAGTAGTGCTTGGGGCGGCCGGTGACGGTGGCCTTGATGCGGGCGGCCCGCAGGTCGGCCTGGACCTCGTCGGTCACTATGGCGAGGTACTCGTCCCGCTTGGGGGCGCGCTCGGCGACGAGCCGGACGATCTCGTCGTACATCTTGGGGTAGAGGATCGCGAAGGCGAGGTCCTCCAGCTCCCACTTGATGGTGTTCATGCCCAGGCGGTGGGCCAGGGGCGCGTAGATCTCGAGGGTCTCGCGGGCCTTCTTCTCCTGCTTCTCCCGCTTGAGGTAGCGCATGGTGCGCATGTTGTGCAGGCGGTCGGCGAGCTTGATGACCAGGACGCGCGGGTCCTTGGCCATGGCGACGACCATCTTGCGGACGGTCTCGGCCTGCGCGGCCTCGCCGAACCTGACCTTGTCGAGCTTGGTGACGCCGTCGACGAGGAGCGTGACCTGGTCGCCGAAGTCGCGGCGCAGGTCCTCCAGGCCGTACTCGGTGTCCTCGACGGTGTCGTGGAGCAGCCCGGCCATCAGGGTCGCCGGGTCCATGCCGAGCTCGGCGAGGATGGTGGTGACGGCGAGCGGGTGCGTGATGTACGGGTCGCCGCTCTTGCGCTTCTGGCCTCGGTGCCAGCGCTCGGCGACCTGGTAGGCCCGCTCGATCTGGCGGAGCGTCGCCGTCTCGATCTTGGGGTCGTTGGAGCGGACGATCCGCAGCAGCGGTTCGAGGACCGGGTTGTACGGGGAGGAGCGCTGGACGCCGAGCCGGGCGAGGCGGGCGCGGACGCGGTTGGACGAGCCGCCGGAGCGGGCGGGCGCGGGCCGCTCGGGGGTGGCGGGCGCGGGGGCGGGCGCAGCAGGCGCGGGCCTGGTCTCCGCCGGCTTGTTCTGGGGCGTGTCGGTCCCCGGCGCGGCCTTTTCGGCCTTCGGGTCGGGCTGCGCGGCGGAGAGTGACTGGGCCTCGTCTGGCAAGAGCGCTCCTCGTGCGGTTCCGGGTCCCCCGGTCAGGCCCGGAAAGGCCATGGTATCGAGCCAGGAGTGCCCGTGCTCACGCGCCCGGGTTTCGGACGGCTCCCGGGCGGGCAGCGCCACGGACACCGGGTCGTTCCGGAGAACGCGGAGGGGCGCCCCGGGGATTCCCCGGAGCGCCCCGATCGGGGTGAACCCCGATGTCAGACCGTGATCAGCGCCGTGAGCGGCGCGCCGTTCAGGGCCGGTTCCAGCCGGGCGCGGCCCGGGAGGAAGCCCAGTTCCATGAGGACGGCGACGCCCGCGACCTCGGCGCCCGCGCGGCGGATCAGCTCGATGGAGGCCTCGGCCGTGCCGCCGGTGGCGAGGACGTCGTCGATGACCATGACGCGGTCGCCCGCGGCCAGGTCCTCGGCGTGCACCTCGATCTCGGCGGTGCCGTACTCCAGCTCGTACGCCTGGCGGAGCGTGGCCCCGGGGAGCTTGCCGGCCTTGCGGACCGGGATGAAGCCCAGGCCCGCGCGTACGGCCACCGGGGCGGCCAGGATGAAGCCGCGGGCCTCCAGGCCGACGATCTTCGTCGCGCCGTGCGCGGAGCACAGCCCGGCGAGGGCGTCGGTGAGCGCCGTGAACGCCGCCGGGTCCGCGAGCAGCGGCGTGATGTCCTTGAACAGCACGCCCGGCTTCGGGTAGTCGGGAACGTCACGGATGCGGCTGAGCAGGAGCTCGGCGACGTCCTGGGCCTCCGCGGTCATCCTCGGTGCTCCCGGGTGCCTCGGCGGCCGGCCCGGGGGCCCACGACGGCGGCCTCGGCGGACTGGTCGTCCGCCGCGTCCAGCGGCTCGCCCTTGGCGGCGGCGCTGGCGCGCTTGGCCAGGATGCGCTTCTTGAGCGCCTTGATCGACGGCTCGCGCTCCTTGAGATCCGCCACGAGCGGGGTGGCGATGAAGATCGAGGAGTACGCACCGGCGGCGAGACCCACGAACAGCGACAGCGAGATGTCGTTGAGCATGCCGGCGCCGAGGACGCCGCCACCGATGAAGAGCAGGCCGGCGACCGGCAGCAGCGCGACGACGGTGGTGTTGATCGAACGGACCAGGGTGCCGTTGATCGAGCGGTTGGCCAGCTCGCTGTAGGTGAAGCGGGTCTGCTTCGTGATGTCCTTCGTCTGTTCCTTGAGGGAGTCGAAGACGACGACGGTGTCGTACAGCGAGTAGCCGAGGATCGTCAGCAGACCGATGACCGTACCGACGGTGACCTCGAAGCCCACCAGTGAGTAGATGCCCACCGTGATCGTGAGGTCGTGGATGAGGGCGACGAGTGCCGCGACCGCCATTCTCCACTCGAAGGCGATGGCCAGGTAGATCACCACGAGGATCATGAAGACCCCGAGGCCGGTCCAGGCCTTGGTGGCGATCTGCTCGCCCCAGCTGGGGCCGACGAGCTCGGCCGCGATCTTGTCCTCGGGGACGTTCAGGTCCTTGGCGAGTTCCGCGCGGACCTGGTCGGACTTCGCGGTGTCGAGGCCGCCGACCTGGATGCGGAGCTTGCCGCTGCCGAGCTCCTGGACGATCGCGTCGTGCCCGGAGGCCTCTTCCGCGTAGTTCTGGGCCTGGCTGACGGAGACGTCCGTCTTCGGGGTGGTGAAGACGGCGCCGCCCTGGAACTCGATGCCCATGTTGAGGCCGCGGACGGCCAGGGCGACGATGGCGGTGATGGTGATCAGGATGGACAGGCCATACCAGACCTTGCGCTTGCCGATGAAGTCGTAACCGACCTCACCACGGTGGAGCCGGGCGCCGAGATTGCCGAGCTTCGACATCTCACGCCTCCTTCGTGTCGACGGGGGCGTGGGGGCGGCGGGTGCGGCGCAGCGGCGGCTTGGCGCCGAGCCGCTTCGGGTCCAGGCCGGACCAGGCGTGGCCGTTGCCGAAGAACTTGGTCCGGGCGAGCAGCGTCATGACCGGCTTGGTGAAGAGGAACACCACGACGATGTCGAGCAGGGTGGTCAGGCCGAGCGTGAACGCGAAGCCCTGGACCTTGCCGACGGTGACGATGAACAGCACGGCCGCGGCCAGGAACGACACGAAGTCGGAGACCAGGATCGTGCGGCGGGCGCGCGGCCAGGCGCGCTCGACGGCCGGCTTGAGGGTGCGGCCCTCGCGGAGCTCGTCGCGGATGCGCTCGAAGTAGACGATGAACGAGTCCGCGGTGATGCCGATGGCGACGATGGCGCCGCAGACGGCCGGCAGGTTCAGCGCGAAGCCGATGGCCGGGCCGAGCAGGGCCATGATCACGTAGGTGAGGAGCGCCGAGACGCCGAGGCTGAGGATGGCGATCAGCGACAGGCCGCGGTAGTAGGCGACCAGGTAGATGATGACCAGGCCGAGGCCGATGGCGCCGGCGACGAGACCGGCCTGCAGCTGGTCCCCGCCGAGCGCGGCGGTGACGGTGTCGACGCTCTGGGTCTGGAACGTGAGGGGCAGGGCGCCGTAGGACAGGATGTTGCCGAGGTCCTGGGCCGACTGCTGGTTGAAGCTACCGGAGATCTCCGCGCTGGCGCTGAGCGTCTGGCGCACGGAGGGCGCCGAGACGACCTCGCCGTCCAGGACGATCGCGAACTGGTTCTGCGGCTCGGTCTGCGCCGACAGCTTGCTGGTGATCGACTGGAACTTCTTGGAGCCACTGTCCGTGAAGTCCATGGTGACGATCCACATGCCGCGCCGCTGGTCGAAGACGCCCTTGGCGTCGTCGACGTCCTTGCCGTCCACCTCGGCCGGGCCGAGGAGGTACTTCTCCCACTGGCCGATCGCGTTCTTTCCGCAGGCCACGGTGGGCTCGGTCGGCTTGACGCCCTGGCCGGCGGCGGCGCGGGCCTTGGGGTCGAGGCAGTTCAGGGCGGTGAACTTCTGCTCCAGCGCCGCGGTCGCGGGGTCGGGCTTCGGGGTCGCCTGCGGCGTCCCGGTGGCCTTCGGCTTCGCGGAGGAGCTCGCGGTGGGCGTCGGGCTCGGGGCCTTGAGGGCCTCGGTGAGCGCACGGCCCTGCGTGGAGGCGGTGGCCGTCGGGGTGGCCGACTTCTCACCCACCGTCGCGCCGGAGGAGGCGGAGGAGGACGGCTTCGGCGAGCCCGAGGGCTTGCCCGAAGGCGTGGCGCTCGGCGCCGTCTGCGGCGCCGCGGCCGCGACGGCGAGAACGGGCCGGAAGTAGAGCTGGGCGGTGGTGCCGACCTGCTCGCGGGCCTGCTTCTCGTTCGTCCCGCGAGGGATGTTGACGATGATGTTCTCGGCGCCCTGCGTCTGAACCTCGGCCTCGGAGACACCCAGACCGTTGACACGGCGCTCGATGATGCCGACCGCCGTGTTCATGTTGGTCTCGTTGACCGCCGACTCCTGGCCGGGCTCGGCCTTCGCCTTGAGCGTGATCGACGTGCCGCCGGCGAGGTCGATGCCGAGGCGCGGGGTGGTGTGCCCCGACCAGAACATCCCGCCGGTGAGCGCGACCATGGCGATCAGGATGAGTGCCAGGGCGCGGCCCGGACGGCTCTGTCCCCCCGCCGGCCTTCGGCCCTTCTTCGGTGCTGCCACCTGTCGTATCTCCCTGTCCAACCGCCTCACGCCGGGTATGCGTGAGACGGCCACGAAGTGTGTGTGGGGACCTGCCCCCGCAGACGTGGAACCGTTCCGGGGGCCGTGCACGCCGGTGGGCGTGCGCGCGGTCCCCGGCCGCGACTACTTCGCGTCGGTCTCGCCGTCGGCCTTGCCGTCCTTCTGGCCCTCGGCGTCGGTCTCGGCCGCGTCCGACTTCTTCGTCAGGTCGGCCTTCGGCGCGTCCTCGACGGTCTGCGTGTCCTCGGCGGCCTCGGTCAGCGAGGAGGCGTCGTCCGGGACGACGGGGTCGGCGTCCGACTCCTCGTCGCCGTGGACGATCCGGTTGTACTCGGAGTCCTCGAGGACCGCGCCGATCGCGTTCTTGGCGTAGACCGCGTGCACGCCCGGTGCGACCTCCAGGAGAACGGTCTCGTCGCCGATCTCCTTGACGGTGGCGTACATCCCCCCGATCGTCCGGACGCCGGTGCCGGGCTGCATCTCGTTGCGCATCTGCACCGCCGCCTGCTGCTTCTTCTTGGCAGAGCGGGTCATCAAGAACATGGCCGCGAGGGGAACGAGGAAGATAAGGAGAGTCGAGAGGCTCACGGGACGGGTTTCCTTCGCACGGTCGCGGGGAAACCGCGGCCTGATCTTCGGGGGTGGGCGCGCCGACCAGAAAGGGCGGCATCGGCGGAGTCTAGGCGAGTCCGCATCGATGGAACAACGTCCAGCATCGCACCCTGGTTCCGGTCCGGGCGAGTGTCCGCACCGTCACGCCCCGAAGAGCCCCTGTTGTCCCGTTCCCCCGCCGTTCCCCGCGCCGCCCGGGCCCGCTGCCTGCGGCGGAACGAGTCCGAGGTGCGTCCACGCCGCCGGTGTGGCGATCCGACCGCGGGGCGTCCGGGCCAGCAGACCCTCCCGTACGAGGAAGGGCTCGGCGACCTCCTCGACGGTCTCGCGCTCCTCCCCCACGGCGACCGCGAGGGTGGACAGGCCGACCGGTCCGCCGCCGAAGAGCTTGAGCAGGGCCTCCAGGACCGCGCGGTCGAGCCGGTCGAGTCCGCGGCTGTCCACCTCGTACACGCTGAGGGCCGCCTCGGAGATCTCCCGGGTGATCACTCCATCGGCCCTGACCTGGGCGTAGTCGCGGACCCGGCGCAGCAGGCGGTTGGCGATGCGGGGCGTGCCGCGGGAGCGGCCGGCGATCTCGGCGGCGCCGTCGGGGTCGATCTCGACGTCGAGGAGTCCGGCGGAGCGGTGGATCACGCGCTGGAGCTCGGCCGGGTCGTAGAACTCCATGTGGGCGGTGAAGCCGAAGCGGTCGCGCAGCGGGGGCGGCAGGAGTCCGGCCCGGGTGGTGGCGCCGACCAGGGTGAAGGGCGGGAGTTCGAGCGGGATGGCGGTGGCGCCGGGGCCCTTGCCGACGATGACGTCGACGCGGAAGTCCTCCATCGCCATGTAGAGCATCTCCTCGGCGGGGCGGGACATGCGGTGGATCTCGTCGAGGAAGAGGATCTCGCCTTCCTGGAGGGAGGAGAGGATCGCGGCGAGGTCGCCGGCGTGCTGGATGGCGGGGCCGGAGGTGATGCGGATCGGCGCGTTCATCTCGGCGGCGATGATCATCGAAAGGGTGGTCTTGCCGAGGCCGGGGGCGCCGGAGAGCAGCACGTGGTCGGCGGTGGCGCCGCGCTGCCGGGCGGCCTTGAGGACCAGGTCGAGCTGCTGACGGACCTTCTCCTGGCCGACGAACTCGCTGAGGTCCTTGGGGCGCAGGGCCGCCTCGACGGCCTGGTCGTCGCCCTCCGCGGAGGCGCCGACGATGCGCGCGTCCGGCTCGGCGGTGCTGTCGTCGTCCCAGTTCACGGTGATGGTCTTCCTTCGTACGGGAGGTCAGCGGGCCCGGTTGAGGGTCTGCAGGGCGGCGCGGAGCAGCTGCGGTACGGGGGCGGAGCCGGTCTCGGCGAGGGCGGCCTCGGCCTGCGGGGTGACGGCGCTGACGGCCTCCTCGGCCTCGCGGCTCGCGTAGCCGAGGCCGATCAGGGCGGCGGACAGCTGCTCGGTCCACGGCGCGGGGCCGGAGGCGGCGGCGCGCTGGGCGCCGACCAGGCCGCTGCTGCCCAGGGGGGCGCCGAGCTTGTCCTTCAGTTCGAGGAGCAGCTTCTGGGCGCCCTTCTTGCCGATGCCGGGGACGGCGGTGAGGGCCTTCTCGTCGCCGGTGGAGACGGCGAGGCGCAGCGCGTCGGGGCTGTGCACCCCGAGCATGGCCTGGGCGAGGCGGGGGCCGACGCCGCTGGCGGTCTGGAGGAGCTCGAAGACCTGCCGCTCGTCGTCGTCGGCGAAGCCGTACAGGGTGAGGGAGTCCTCGCGGACGACGAGGGAGGTGGCGAGCCGGGCGTGCTCACCGAGGCGCAGGCCGGCGATGGTGTTCGGGGCGCACTGGACGGCCATGCCCACTCCCCCGACCTCGACGACGGCGGTCGTGGGGGCGAGGGCGGCGACGGGGCCGCTGACGAAGGCGATCATCGGGTTCGGCCTTTCACTGCGGAGGCGTGCCGGGCGGCGGCCTGCTGGAGACGGTTCTGGGCGACGGCCTGCTGCAGACGGTTCTGGGCGGGGGCCCGCCAGATGTGGCAGATGGCGAGGGCGAGGGCGTCGGCGGCGTCGGCCGGCTTGGGCGGGGCGGAGAGCCCGAGCAGCCGGGTCACCATGGCCCCGACCTGGGCCTTGTCGGCGCGGCCGCTGCCGGTGACGGCGGCCTTGACCTCGCTGGGGGTGTGCAGGGCGACGGGGATGCCGCGCCGGGAGGCGCAGAGCATGGCGACCGCGCTGGCCTGGGCCGTGCCCATCACCGTACGCACGTTGTGCTGGCTGAACACCCGCTCCACGGCGACGAGTTCGGGTGAGAAGCGGTCGAGCCGCCCGGCCGCCTTCGGCCTTGGTCTCGACGGTGATCCGTTCGCCCGGCTGTCCGGTGAAGTTCTGGCAGAGGACGGCGAGCGGGCTGACCG
>NZ_JBEXSZ010000090.1:0-34158 GCF_040613865.1 Streptomyces sp. NPDC006197
CCCGACGGCACCGAGCTGATGATCCCCTTCGTCGAGGAGACCGTCACCGAGATCGACCTGGAGGGCCGCGGCCGGACCGCTACCTGAGCGCGTACATGCGGATGACCACGGCATTGTCGCCGTCCGGGCGGGCGAGCCCCACGAAGACGGTCTCCGCGAGCCAGCGGTGGGCGGGGGCGTCCGTACGGAAGACCGGCGACGTGCGGTAGTAGTGGCCGGCCTCGGAGACCTGCACCTCTCCGTCGAACTGGTCCGGGGCGTCGGCCTTGGGTCGGTAGTAGCCGCGGTTGACGATGTCGATCACGGCTCCGTCCTCCGCCCGGAGCAGGTAGCGGGCCTCCAGCTCGCACACCTCCCCGCGCGTGCTGCTCCAGTCGCCTCCGCCGGGAAGGACCTTCCCGCGCAAGCGGGGACCGTCCACGGTGCCCCCGGTGATGGGGGTGAACTCGGTGACCTCTCCGTCGCCGTTGCCGATGTGCAGCGTTTCGGACACCTCGGCGCGGATCTCGAACACGAAGTCGAGGGCAGGAATGAAGGACACGGTGGCTCTCCGCTTCTGTGAGAGGACGGCGCACCCGAAGTCCTGATGCGATCCGGCCACGTCTTGCTCTTGACGCGTTAGCTCACCAGATGCAAGCGTGAGATGCAACAACGTTATATGACGTTCGTTTACGACGGCTCGTCGGCGTGTCTCATCTCTCTCCCCGTGTCGAGCGTCCCCTTCTCTCCCCTCACTCCTCCCGACTCCCCTCGACTCCCCTCGGCAAGGAGCACCAGCTATGGCTGCGAAGAAATCGGTGCTGGCGTTGCTCACGAGCGTGGGACTGCTGGCCACCACGGCCTGCACCAGCTCGTCGAACGGAAACGGCGCCGCCCCCGAGCCCGGCCGTCTGACCACCACCACGGCACCCGGAACCGCCGAAGTGGACCGGATCACCTGGGCCCTGCCCTACGGTGAACCGACGACCCTCGACCCCGCGAAGATCGGCGACTACTCGCCCCAGACGGTCGAAGCCAACCTCTGCGACACCCTGACCCGGATGAACGCGGACTTCTCCCTGAGCCCCGGCCTCGCCCAGAAGGTCGCCTGGGCCGACGACCACGCTCTGGTTCTCGACCTTCGCCCCGGCGTGACGTTCTGGGACGGCTCGCCCATGACGCCCCAGGACGTGATCCACAGCCTGGAGCGACAGCGGGACCCGAGGACGCAGGCCCTGTACGGGAACTACCTGTCCGCCGTGACCTCGATCAAGGCCACCGGCCCCCACCAGGTGACCCTGCGGACCAAGGGATACGACCAGACGCTCCCCAAGGCGCTCGCCACGTCGTTCGGTGCGGTCAGCCAGAAGGCGTACACCGAGAAGGCCGGCCCCGCCTACGGGACCGCCAGGGGCGGCCTGATGTGTACGGGGCCGTTCAAGCTGGGCTCCTGGAAGTCCGGCAACGGCATCACCCTGGAACGCAACGAAACGTACTGGGACACCAAGCTCAAGCCGAAGGCGAAGCAGGTCGAGTTCCAGTTCATCACCAACAACAGCACGCTGACCAGCGCGCTGCTGTCCGGTGAGGTGGACGGCACCTACGAGCTGCCGCCCAGCAGCGCCACCGCGCTCGGCAAGGCCGGCGACGGTGCCGTGCACCTCGGCCCGTCGACCCAGAACGTGCTGCTGATTCCCGGCAACGCCGAGTCGCCCGCGGCCGACCGGAAGCTGCTGGACGCCCTGTCCCTGGTCATCGACCGCGACGCGTTGATCAGGAACGTCTTCGGCGGTGACGCCACCCCCCTGAAGTCGCTCGTCCCGCCGCTGACCTGGCGCGGGGACAAGGCCGCCGCCCGGTTCGACGCCGCCTACGCGGCACTGCCCGAGGTCCCGAAGCCGGACGCGGAGAAGGCGAAGAAGCTGGTCGCGCAGGCCCTCCCCCTCCCGCATCCGCTGGTGGCCGCCATCCCCGCCGGGGACCAGCGCGGACTGCAGGCGCTGACCTTCATCCAGGCCGCGGCCAAGGAGATCGGCGTCGACATCGAGATCAAGCAGCTCCAGCCCACCGAGATGTCCTCGCTCTTCTACGACTCCTCGGTCCGCAAGGGCCTCGACCTCATCCTCACCTTCGGCTACGTCACGATGCCCGACCCGTCGTCCTACGTCGCCGAGAGCGTCACCCCCCGTGGCCTCTTCAACTGGACGGGCTACGACAACCCCGAGGTGACGCGGCTGCTCGACCAGGCCCGTACCTCCTCCGACCCCGCGGCCTCGGCCGAGGCTTATGCCGAAGCCCAGGCCCTGTTCACCCCCACCACCCCGGCCGTGTTCCTGGCCGGCACGCACGAGCGGATGTTCATGAACAAGCGCATCAGCGGTGCGCCGACCTCCTTCGCGTACATGGGCATGCCGTGGGCCGCCCATCTCGGCGGCACCGCCAAGTGACCACCACCCCTTCGAACCAGGAGACGACGATGACCGACACCACCAGCGGCAGGCCGTTGTGGGACCACTCGGCTGCCGAACTGGCCGCCGGCATCCGCGCGAAGACGTTCTCCGCGACCGAGGTCGCCGAGGCGTTCCTCGCGCGCATCGAGGAGACCAACCCGGCGCTCAACGCCCTCGTGGACATCCGGCCGGAGGAAGCCCTGGCCCAGGCCGCCGCCGCCGACGCGGCGGTCGCGACCGGCGGTGACCTGCCCCCGTTGCTCGGCGTCCCGGTGTCCACCAAGATCAACACCTCACAGCGCGGCTACGCCAGCTCGCACGGCGTTCCCGCCTGGGCCGGCACCGTCGCCCAGGACGACGCCGTCTGTGTCGCCGGCCTCCGCGAGGCCGGGGCGACCCTGCTGGGACGCAGCAACAGCCCCGCCTTCGCCGTGCGCTGGTTCACCGGCAACGACCTGCACGGCAAGACGCTCAACCCGTGGAGCCCCGGCCACACCCCCGGCGGATCCTCCGGCGGCGCCGCCGCGTCGGTCGCGGCCGGCATGACCCCCATCGCGCAGGGCAACGACATCGGCGGCTCCGTCCGCTTCCCGGCCTACTGCTGCGGCGCGGTCGGCCTGCGCCCCACCATGGGACTCGTCTCCGGGGTGGAACCGCGCGGCGCGGAGGAGTTCGACAGCCCTCTGTCCTTCCAGACCATGGCGGTCCACGGAGCGCTCGGCTGGACCGTCGACGACGTCCGGCTCGGCCTGCACGCCATGGTGAGCCCGGACCTGAACGACCCCGTCGGCCTCCCGGTGCGCCCGCCGCTGGGCGAGCCCGGCCCCGTCAAGGTCGCCGTCGTCCGCGACGCCGGCGGCGCCAAGCCGCATCCCGGCGTCAACGCCGCCATCGACGACGCGGCCCGCTGGCTCAGCGAGGCCGGCCACGAGGTGGAGGAGGTCGAGCTTCCCCTCCTCGGCGAGGCCGCCCGACTGTGGTCGCTCCTGCTCTACCAGGAGCTGAAGACGATGATGTCCGAAATCGAGCGGTTCGGTGACGACACCGTGCGCATCTCGCTCGCCGCCTCGTTCACCGCCGCCGCCGAGACCTGGGGCGAGCAGCCCACCCTCGCCGACTACATCCGGGGCTACGCCCGCCGCGGCACCCTCATCAGCCGCCTCCAGCAGTTCCTGGGCCAGGATCGGATCGTGCTGACGCCGGTCTGCGCCGAGCCGCCGTTCGAGCAGGACGCCGACCTCGCCGGCGACGCCCGGGTGAGCGAACTCCTGGCCGCACAGTGGCCGATGCAGGCCGTCCCCGTCCTCGGATTCCCCGCCGTCTCCGTACCCACCGGCCTGCGCGACGGACTGCCCTCCGGCGTACAGCTGATCGGCGGCCGCTTCCAAGAGGACCTGCTGCTCCACGTCGCCACGGCGATCGAGGCTCGAGCCACGCGGACCAGGCCGACCCTCTCCTGGGCGCAGGCCGGCTGACCGCCCGATCTCCCCCACATCGACGCCGAGCGTGCGCCGGACTACGGGTTCACGGGAGGGAGCGGGCTCGCGGTGCAGGCGTGGGCGAAGGCCAGGGACGCGGTGAAGCACCGCTCGGCTTCGTCGTCCGCCAGACCCGCCCAGCCGTGGTCGGCGCCGGGTACGGGCCGGAAGTCGACGCCGGCGCCCACCTGACGCAGTGCGGCGGCCAGTTGCTCGCCCTGGGCGAGCGGGATGAGCGCGTCCTCCGTGCCGTGCAGGACGAGGAACGGCGGCGCGTCGGCGTGCACGTGGGTGACCGGGCTCGCGGCGCGGGCCAGGTCCGGCGCGTCGGCGATCGCCGCTCCGATCAGCAGGGCTTCGCGGGTGGTGGGGTCGGAGGCGTCGTAGGCGCCGGGCGGGCACTGGCCGGGCAGGGTGGTCAGGTCGGTGGGCCCGTACCAGGCGACGCAGCCGCTCAGGGGAGCGGAGAGGGCGAGCAGGGCGGCGAGGTGGGCGCCGGCCGACTCGCCCCACGCCACGGTCCGGCGCGTGTCCAGGCCGATCTCGTCGGCTCGGGCGTCCAGCCAGCCCAGAGCCGCCGTCGTGTCGTCGAGCTGGGCCGGGTGGACGGCCTCGCCACTGAGCCGGTAGTCGACGGAGGCGACCGCGAACCCGGCCTGTGCGAGACGTGCGAAGGGGTGGGGGCTCCAGTGGCGGAAGCGCGGCCCCATCTCCGTGCGCGTGCCCGCGCGCCAGCCCCCGCCGTGGAGGTAGAGGACGACCGGCAGGGGGCCGTGCGTCCCGTCGGGCAGCCACAGATCGAGTTCCAGCGGCCGGACGCCTTCCCGGTGGGCGTAAGGGACACCGCGCAGCAGCCGCACGCCGGGGGCGGGGTGCGCGGCGGGCGGGAGCGGCGACTGCTCGGGGGCCGGCGGGGCCAGGAACGCGGCGAGGTCGGTCGTCAACGGCATGGGAGCCTCTCTGGGGTCAGGACGCGGTCTTGTCGGGGCGAGCGGGCCGCTGGGGGCGGAGACGTGGGCGGCGGTGGGCCAGGCGGGTGCCGCACGCCGTGGCCGCGCGCTCGCCGATGCCGACGCCCAGCAGCCCTGCCAGGCCCAGCAGGGTCGGCGCGGGCGCGGTGAGCCCAAGTCCCCAGCACACGGCGCCCATCACCATCCCGGCGGTGAAGGAGACCGTGGCCCGGCGGGCGAACCGGGACGGGCGCGGTCGGCGCGGGGCGGTCACAGCGCCCCGAGGGCGCTCTGCCCGGCGACCATCCCGAGCAGGCCGAGCAGCGCCACGAGCGGGGGTGCCGGGGCCTTCACCCGCAGCACCGCGTAGAGGACGCCGACCAGCACCCCGGTCAAGAACGTCCGGACGTACGGCACGGGATCAGCTCCCGGTGCGCCACTGGTGCTCGGGCAGGAAGCGCACGTCGTACCGGCGCGGCACGGTGGCGAACTTGTGCGGGCCGGGTACGTACGGCTCGGGCGGCAGGCCGAGCTCTTCGGTCGGGACGCCGAGGGTCTCGAAGAACCGCTCGAAGGTGCCGCCGGGTCCGGCGGCCACGCCGACGACCCGGCTGTGGTGGCGCTCGATGCGGTAGGCGTGCGGGCAGTTCTTCGGCACGAAGCCGAAGTCGCCGGCGGTGAGCAGCCTTTCGTGCTGCTCGCCCTCCAGGTCCTCGACGAACAGCCGTACCGCACCGTCGGTGATGTAGAAGACCTCGTACGTGTCGGAGTGGACGTGGGCCGGGATCATCTCGCCCCTGGGGCCCTCGACGGTGAAGAAGTTGAAGGCGTTCTCGGTCTGCTCGCCGCCCGCGTAGACGGTGACCAGGTCGGTGAAGAGGTGGGCGCGGTCGCCCATGCCCTTCTCGATGAAGTACGGCTTTCCGGGCTCGGCCGGGATGTGCGACCGCGGGCGGCTGGGACGGGCGAACTCCATGGTCATGGGAACCTCCGGCACGACGGACTGATGAATGTCAGGCTACCTGACATTCATGACGGAGGGCACCCCCGCGCGGTCGCTATGCTCGAAGCCCCGTCCCGTGAGGAGCCATGAACACCCCCGCGCGCAACCTGCCCCAGCTGCTCACCGACGCCAAGCGCTGGTTCGACGACGCGCTGCTGGCCAGCATGCGGGCCGCCGGCGAGCAGCCGGTCACCGTCGGGCAGGCGACCGTCTTCGCCGCCCTCGACGAAGAGGGCACGACCGTCTCCGAGCTCGCTCGCCGGATGGGCGTCACCCGGCAGACCGCCCATCAGGCCGTGCACGCCCTCATCGGCATGGGGCTGCTGGAGCAGGTCCCCGATCCGGCCTCCGCCCGCAGCCGCCTGATCCGCGCCACCGCCGAGGGCGCCCGTGTGCACCGACGCGCCCAGGACACCCTCGTCGTGATCGAAGGCGTCCTGGCGGACCGCATCGGCGCCGATGCGGTCGGCGCCTTGCGTGCGGCGCTGACCGCTCCCCCGGGGGAGCCCCCGCTGGTGGAAGCGCCCTGAGCGGCGTCGGCCCGCAGCGGTCGGGCCGTCGAAGGCCGTTCGCCCGTCGGCCGAGGTCGGCGAGCACGGCGTCGGCAACGTCCCGTTCACCCGCCGCGCCGGGGCGGAAGGCCGCAGCGGCGTCGGTGACGAGCGGCCCCGTCCGACGGGTCTCGACCGGCTTGCAGATGTCGTGGCCGAGGGAAAGGAGGACGGCTGCCCCGCTCCCTCGCCGGGACAGCCGTCTTCGCTCGGTGAGCCGCGCGGCCTACGGAACATCAGGCGGCGGCGTCGTTCGCCCTTCTGCGCGGCTTCCAGCCCGGCTTCGGGACGGAGGCGATGAGGCGCTGGGTGTAGGGGTCCCGGGGGTCGCCGAGGACCGATGCGACGGGGCCGCGCTCGACGACTCTTCCCGCCTGCATCACCAGAACGTCGTCGCTGATGTGCCGGACGGCGCCGAGGTCGTGCGTGATGAACAGCAGCGCGGTCCCCGTGTCCGTGCGGATGCGGGTGAGCAGGGCCAGGATCTGCGCCTGGATGGACACGTCCAGAGCCGCGATGGCCTCGTCCAGGATCAGTGTTCGTGGTTCGGCGGCCAGGGCGCGGGCGATCGCGACGCGCTGGCGCTGTCCGCCGGAGAGCGCCTTCGGCAGGGCGCGCGCCTGCCGGTCGTCCAGACCCACCATGTCCAGCAGTTCGGCCACGCGGGCGCGGAGCCGGTCCGCCGGCAGGCGCTGGTGCAGCGCGACCGCCTCGGCCAGGGCGTCGCCGACGCGCTGGCGCCGGTCGAGGGAAGAGTAGGGGTCCTGGAAGACCATCTGGACCTGGCGGCCGCGGGCGCGGCGCTCGCGCGAGCGTGGCCGGCCGGGCCCGCGCTCGTCGCCGGCGACGACGACGACGTGTCCACCGCTGGGCGTCTCGAGTCCGGCGATCATGCGAGCGGTGGTCGTCTTGCCCGATCCCGACTCGCCGACGATGGCCAGGGACCCCCGCTCCGGGAGCGAGAACGTCACGTCGTCCACGGCGACGAAGTCACCGAACTCCTTACGGAGGTTGCGTACCTCAAGCACGGCGGGCGGACTCCTCGGGAGTGAACGTGCGGGGGAAGTGGCAGGCCGCCGAGGCGTCGGCTTCGGAGCTCGGCTGCGGCCGGTCGCTTCGGCACAGGTCCTGAACGTGGGGACATCGGTCGCTGAAGGCGCACCCGTCAGGGGCTTCGAAGCCGGACAGGGGCCTTCCGGGGATCGAACGGAGCTCCGCGCCGGCGTCGGAGACCGAAGGACGGGAGGCGAGCAGGGCACGTGTATAGGGGTGGGCGGCCCGCCCGCGCAGGCGGTCGGCCGGGAGTTCTTCCACGGTCGTGCCCGCGTACATCACCACGACCCGGTCACACACGGCGGCCGCGAGCTCCAGGTCGTGGGTGATGAACAGCATGGCGAGACCGCGGGCTTCGCGGGCTTCTCCGATGATGGCCATCACCTCCTCCTGGGTGGTCACGTCGAGGGCCGTGGTCGGCTCGTCCGCGAGGAGCAGACGTGGTTCGGCGGCCAGCGCCGCGGCGATCATGACGCGTTGGAGCAGGCCGCCCGACAGCTCGTGGGGCCGTTGGCGCATGCGCCGGTCGGCGTCGGCGATGCCGACCTCCCGCAGGATTCGGGTGACCTTCCCGACCGCCTCGGCGGCCGGGACACGACGTGTGGTGGTCAGTCCCTCGATCAGGAAGTCGCCGACGCTGCGGGCGGGGTTGATGTGGGCCCTGGGGTCCTGGAACACCATGGCGACCTCGGTCGCGCGGAAGGCGCGCAGGTGCTCGGGCTTCATCCGCGGGACCGACTCCCCGGCGAACAGCACCTCTCCGTGGATCCGGGCGCTCTCGGGCAGCAGCCCCATCACGGAGCGGGCCGTCAGGGACTTGCCGGAACCGGATTCGCCGACCAGGGCGACGGCCCTGCCTTCGGGGATGGTGACGTCGGCGCGGTGGACGACGGTGCGCGGGGCGCCGTCGAGGAGCAGGTCGATGCCGAGCGCGTTGATCTGGAGCAGGGGCGGTGTGCTCATGCGTTCTCTCCGAGCAGACGTCGGGACAGTCCCGTCCCCAGCAGGTTGAACGCGACGACGACGATCAGGATGGCGATGCCCGCGTACAGCGACTGCTGCGGCCGGCCGGCAAGGATCGAGGGGGCTCCGTTGGACACCATCAGTCCCCACTCCGGGTCTGGGGGCCGGCTGCCGAGTCCGAGGAAGGAGACCGCGGCCACGTCGAGCAGGGCGTATCCGAAGCCGATGGTGGCCTGGACGAGGACGAGCGGCAGCAGGTTCGGCAGCAGGTGCCGCAGCCAGATGCGGGCGGTGGGCGCGCCGAGGAGCTGGAGCGCCGACACGTACGGCAGACCGCGTTCCTTGATCGCGGCCGATCGTACGACGCGGGTGATCAGGGGCAGGTAGGCGATCGACAGGGCGACGATCGGTGCGGTGAGTCCGGCGCCGAAGACCGCGGCGACGAGGACGGCCATGATGAGCCCCGGAAAGCCGAAGACGATGTCGAGGGCCCCGGAGACGAACCGGTCCGGCCAGCCTCCGAACCAGGCTGCCGCAAGCGCGAGGAGGGTCCCGAGCGTGGTGGACGCGGCGATCACGACGGCGGGGGCGGCGAGGCTGGCGCGGGTTCCGGCGATCAGCCGGGACAGGAGATCGCGTCCGGTGTCGTCCGTCCCGAGAAGGTGGGTGACGGACGGTCCGGCATTGACGTTCAGCGGGTCGACGGCGTTCGGGTCGTGCGGGGCGAGCAGCGGCCCGAGCACGGCCAGCAGGACGAACAGGGCGACGACGCATCCCGCGCCGGGCGTCAGGTGGTCGCGGGGGCGTCCGGTCCGCCGTTCGGGCGAGGTGCGGGTCGACGGGGCGGTCGTCATCGGGCAGCCCCCTTCTGTGCGGTTCGGGGGTCGAAGGCGGCGCTGACGAGGTCGACGGTGGTGTTGATGACGACGAAGACGATCACGAAGATCAGCGAGACGGCCTGGACGACGGCCATGTCCTGTTTGGACGCGGCCTCGATCATGAGGGCTCCGAGGCCTCCGGTGCCGAACGCCTGCTCGGCGACGGCCGCGGTGGCGATGAGTCCGGCGATGCCGACGCCGGAGACGGCGAAGACGGGTCCGGAGGCGTTGTGCAGCACGTGCCGCCTGATCACCGTGCGTTCGGGGACGCCGCGGCTGCGGGCGGTCTCCACGTGCTCGGAGCGCATCTCCGCGCGGACGGCGGTCCGGGTCACCTGGGCGACGTAGCCGATCCAGCTCAGCGCCAGCGCGACGGCCGGAAGCGTCAGGTGCGTCAGGGTGCCGGTGAAGCCCTCGCCGGAGCCGTAGACGGGAAACCACGGGAGCTGGACGGCGAAGAGCCAGATGAGCAGGACCGCCATGACGAAGGTCGGCACCGCCATCGCACCCGCCGTCAGGGTCGTGGCCAGCGTTTCCGTGCGTCCGCCGCGCAGTGCGGCGACCGTGCCGATGACGGTGCCGCCGACGAGGACGAGGGCGGAGGCGTAGGCGACGAGTGCCAGGGTGTCGCCGGCGCGGGCGCCGATGAGGCCGGCGACGGAGTCGCGGTAGACGAGGGACTTGCCGAAGTCCCCCTGAAGGAAGTCGCTCAGCCAGTGCCAGTAGCCCTGGATGAACGGATCGTCCAGGTGGTACTCGCGGTGGATCTGCGCCAGCACGGCGGGATCGGGATTCCGGCTGCCCCCGACGAGCAGCGTGGCGGGGTCCCCGGGAGTGAGGAACATCGCGCCGTGGATGGCCAGGCTGGAGGCGAGTACGGTCAGGACGAGCATGCCCAGCCTGACCGCGACGAATCGGGGACTCACTTCGGACCGCCTCCTTCACGGCACTGTCGGACGGCCGGGTGGTGCGCTCCCGCGCCGCTTGCCGGAGTCGTGCCGGGGAGATGTCGCAGAGGGAGCACGGGCCCTCCTGGGTGCAGGGGCTGTTCGCCGCTTTCGGGCAGGACGGTCAGACACAGGCGGGAGGGGTGGGCGGTGCCGGTCCGGAGCTTCTGCAGGCTCGCCTTGGGAGCGGTCGTCAGCCACGGACTCTCCAGGGAGCCGGAGTTGGGCAGGTGGTTCGGGAAGTCGCTGCCGGCGATCATCAGCGCGAGGCGGTGGCCCGGGCGCACCCGGTAGCCGGTGTGCCCCAGGGCGATCTCGACCTCGCCCGGCCTGTCGGCCTGGGCGCAGCCGCGCACGATGAGGCGTGCCGTGCCGTCCGGGGCCAGGTCGAGGAGGCGTACGAAGATGTCGAACGTGGGGGCCGTGCTCTCCACGTGCAGCACCGCGTGGACGGGGCCGGCGAGGTCGAGTGGCCGACCGGAGGCGGGGCCGGTGAACACGAGCACGTCGTCCCGATCGAGCGTGCGGCGCTCGTCGACGTGGTCGCGCAACTGCAGGAACGTATCAGCCGCGGCCGACGGTACGAGATCGTCGGGGTCGTACCTCCACTCCGCCGATCCCGATGTGCCATCCGGACTCGGGGCCAGTTTTCCACCGGGAACCGCGCCGGTCGCCGCGGCCGGCTCCTTCAGGTACAACTCGGCCGCCCCGGCTTCGGGCAGCGGCCACGCGGCCGAGGTGCGCCAGCCCACGTGGCCGAGCTTCCAACGCACCCGGGGCAGCGAGTCGGGATGCGCGACGCCCTTGAGGAAGACGTCGAAGAACTCGATCGCGGGACCGGTGTAGGAGTCCAGCATGCGTGCGAGGGCGGCGTCGCCGGCCAGGTGGTCGGTCTCCGGGGCCGCCGGGGCGTCCTCCAGGAAGTAGTTCTCGTGGTCGATGGTGTCGGCGATCAGGTACTGGACGGCCGCCCAGCCGGGGCGCTTGGCCAGCTCCGTGTAGTCGCGCATGTGGGCGATGCCGAGGTTGTCGAACCAGCCCACGCAGTGCAGTACGGGTACGGGGCGGGCGTCGTAGGGATGCGGACCGTTGTACGGGTCGAGGGGGATGCCGCCGACGATGAGGTCGAACCCGGCGGAGCGCTTCCCGATCGCGGTGAACGCCTCCTCGTAGGCGGCGATGACCGGGCGTCGGCCGAGATCGACGTCGAACTCGTGGATGTCGTTGTCCGTCCACACCTGCGCCTGGTAGGTGGCCCCCTCCAGCCACAGGGGCTGTCGCCCGGAGCCCGAGTCGTAGGTGGCGATGCCAGGGGCGTTCGTGGTGCTGGTCACCCGGGGGACGATGGCCCGAAGGGCGGGGTGCTGACTGGAGACGGCGGACCACTGGGTGAAGCCGTAGTACGAGTCGCCGAACATGCCCACGAGCCCGTCGGACCAGGGCTGGCGGGTGATCCACTCGATGGTGTCGTAGCCGTCGTCGACCTCTCCGGTCCAGCCCAGAGTCCTGCCCTGCGAGCGGAACTTGCCCCGGACGTCCTGGACCACCACGACGTAGCCACGCGCCGTGAACCTGTCCGCGATCTTGTCGAAGAAGGCGTACCGGCTGTTCTTGTCATAGGGCAGGCGGGCCAGGATCGTCGGCGCGGGCGCCGCCCCCTGATCGGCGCCGTACACGTCGGTGGCCAGGTGCACTCCGTCACGCATGCGCACCATGCACTGGCTCGCGGAGGGAGGGACGGGTTCCGGTGTGACGCGTCGGACGGCAAGGGTCATGAAGCCACTCCAGGGAAGCAAACCTTTAGAAAACAACGTGATATAACAACGTTGCATCTAGGTGCGTTCAGTGTCAACCCCCCTCTGAGCTAGGTTGATTCCATGCCGATCGACGTCGACGAAGTCCAGCGCCGCAGGGCAATCGCCCAGGCGACCCTCGCTGTCGCCGCCCGGGACGGCGCGCGCGCCGTCACCATCCGCGCCGTGGCCAAGGAACTCGGCGGATCCACGGCGATGGTCACCAACTACGTGCCGACCCGCACCGCGCTGATCACCAACGCCGTACGCGCCGCCGAGTCCCGGTGGCGGGCCGACCTGGAGGCCCACCTGGGCGACCTGTCCGGCGCGGACCGGCTGCGAGCCACGGTGGAGTGGCACCTGAGCACGGAGCCCGAGGACCTGCTGCTCCGCACGCTCTGGGTCGAGATGCTCTCGTCGGCACACTCCGACCCCAACGGCGTCGACCGCCAGGAACCGCACGAAGCACGCGAGGAGTTCCTCGACGCGTCCCTCGCCGCGGGCGCACCGGACGCCGGCCTCGCCGCCGACGTCCTCTCCCTGCTGACCCGGGGCTACTACGTCTCCACCCTGGAAGAGCCCGCGTACTGGACACCGGAGCGCGCGAGCCGCGTCGCCAGAGCCGTTGTGGACGCCCTCATCGGCACCTGAAGCGGACGGGGTCCGGCCCTCGCCGCGAACCTGCCCCACCGACACGGGGCGGATGCCCCGGGCCCGGGCCGCCGCCTCCCTCCGCGGTGATGCCGCCGACGCTGACGAGGTCGCCGTCGTCGACGACGCGGGCCGTCATTCCGGCCGTCGCCGCGCCGGGCTGGGCACTGCCCGTCTTCGGGTGCGCGCTGCTCGTCGTCCTGGTGGCGGACGTGCCCGTGGCCCCGTCCGCCACGGCCAGGAGGGCGCGCCCACCGCGCGCCCTCCCCGGCAAGCCGCCCTGCGGCACGGTACGCGACGCTTCCCGCCGCGGCCGCCACCCCTGCCAGGCGGCATCCGGCGGGCGCGCTCGCCCGATCAGCCGGCTGTCGCTCCCTCCTCCGCCTTCGCCGGGATGGCGGCCGCACGTGCCGCGAGGCCGTGGTGGTAGCGGCGCAGGAGGAGGAGGGCGGTGGCGGTGAGGCCGGTGAGGAGGCCGAGCCAGACGCCGGTGGTGTCGAGGCCGGTGAGGTTGCCGAGGATCCAGGCGGCGGGCAGGCCGATGAGCCAGTAGCCGATGAGGGTGACGTGGAAGCCGCCCTTGGTGTCGTCCAGGCCGCGCAGCAGGCCGACGCCGATGTTCTGGGTGCAGTCGAAGAACTGGAGGACGGCCGCGATCAGGAGGAGGTCGGCGCCGATCGCGAGGGCCTGGGTCTCGTCCGGGGAGAGGAAGGGGCGCAGGACCAGCTCGGGGGCGAGGAGGTAGACGGCGCCGACGACGGCCATGACGGCGGCGGCACAGGCCAGGGCGGTGTTCTTCAGGCGTCGGGCGGCGTCGATGCGGCCGAGGGCGAGTTCCCGGCTGACGTTGATGGACGCGGCGTGCGAGAGGCCGACGGCGATCTGGAAGACGATGTAGATGAGCTGGTTGACGGCGGTGTGGGCGGCGAGGGCGGCGCTGCCGAACGTACCCACGATGAGGGCGACGACGAAGAAGAAGCCGGCCTCGGAGCCGTAGGTGGCCGCGATGGGGGTGCCCAGGCCGGTGAGGCGGCGCAGCGTGCCCGGGCGGGTCTTCCATACGCGGATGTCGAGGAGCGGTGCGAGCTGCGGATCGCGGGTGGTGGACGCGTACAGGGCCAGGCAGGAGAGGAGGTACACCAGGGAGGTGGCGACGCCGATGCCCGGCAGGCCCAGCTTCGGCAGGCCCCAAGTACCGTGGATGAACACCCAGTTGAGGGCGGCGTTGACGGCGATGGAGGCGAGGGTGATCTGGAGGAGGGCCTGGGGGCGGCGCATGCCGACGGTGAACTGCCGGATGGCCTGGAACCACAGGCAGGGGATGAGGCCCGGGGCCATGGCGTAGAGGACGGGCTTGGCCGCGTCGACGACGGAGGCGTCCTGGCCGAGCCAGGCGACGGCGTGGCCGATGAGGATCATGAGGACGGCGCCGGCGAGGCCGGCGAGGGTGGCCAGGGCGAGGGCGGCGCGTACGAGGTCGCGTACGTCCTCGGCGGCCTCGGCCCGTGCCGTGTCGGTGTCCGCCGCTTCGGCGCGGGCGGCCGCGGCGGCGACCTGGTTGCCCACGGCGGTGACCATGCCGACGCCCATGGTGCGCAGCTGGTTGAAGACGACCATCGCGAGGCCGCCGGCCGCGAGGGCCTCGGCGCCCATGAGACCCATCATCACGGTGTCGGTCGTGGTGAGGGCGACTTGGGCGAGCTGGGTGAGGGCGAGCGGTACGGCCAGGGTGGCGAGGGCGCGGCTGTCGGTCAGCAGGGTGCGTATGGGGGTCGGCATCGGTGTCAGTTCCCGCGGAGCTTGGTGAGCAGTTCGTCGATCTCGCGCTCGACCGTGGGGTCGATGAGGTCGCGAGCGTTCATCCAGTCGTCGTTGAAGACGGTGTCCATGTACTTCTCGCCGCCGTCGTTGACGAAGGCGACCATAGTGGTCCCGGGCGGGAGGGCGGTCATCCGGGTCAGGGCCTCGTACACGACTCCGCCGGCCGAACCGCCGATGAGGAGGCCCGTCTTGCGGGCGACGACGCGGGCGGTGGCGAAGGCTTCGACGTCGCCGACCTTGACGCCCTCGTCGATGAGGTCGAAGTCGACCAGGGCGCCGATGGTGGCGCCCTCGGGCGTGCCGGTGCCGGACTGGTAGTAGTCGTGGGCGGGGCCGCCGAAGGCGATGGAGCCCTTCGGTTCGACGCCGACGATGCGGACGTCCGGGACGGTGCGGCGCAGTTCGAGGCCGGTGCCGCACAGCCCGCCGCCGGTTCCGACGGCACCGACGAGGATGTCGATGCGGCCGTCGAGGGCGGCGTCCAGTTCGCGGCCGACGGCGTAGTAGCCGACGGCGTTGGCGGGGTTGTTGTGCTGTTCGGTGAAGACGGCGTCGTCATCCTCGTCGGCCATCTTCTCGGCGAGGTCCTCGCGGGCGGCGGTGGCCAGTTCCTCGGTGCCGTCGTCGACGACGTAGACGAGCTCGGTGCCCATGGCCTTCATGCCGCGCAGTTTGTCGGCGGCGGCATGGTTGTCGACGACGGCGGTGAAGGTGTAGCCGCGTTCGGCGGCGATCACGGAGAGGCCGAGACCGGTGTTGCCGGAGGTCGACTCGATGATGCGGCCGCCGGGGCGGAGTTCGCCGGCCGCCTCGGCGGCGTCGATCATGGCGCGGGCCATGCGGATCTTCGCGGTGCCGGTGGGGTTGAACTGCTCCAGCTTGAGCAGCAGGCGGCTGCCGTTCTCGGTGCGGCACAGCTCGAAGAGCGGGGTGTGGCCGATGAGGTCGGAGACGCGGCTGACGACGGCGGGGCGCATCAGGTCCTTGTGCATGAGGGGCTCCAGGTGGGGGGCGGGTCAGGAGGGCGGGCGGCGGTCGAGCCGCCAGCGGACGCGTCCGTCTGCTTCGTCGACGACGACCTTCGGGGGCAGGGGAAGGTCGTGGAAGGGCGACTCGTTGGAGTCCATCTGGTATCCGGCGGTGTTGGGGTAGACCAGGAGGTCCCCGGCGCGCGGCCGGGCCGGGAAAGCGACCTTGCGCCACGTGAGCATGTCCGACTCCAGGCAGGTGGCGCCGCCGACGCAGGCGCGTACGGGGGCGTTGTCCGGCCGGTCGCCGGTGGTGAGGAGTACGGGGTCGGGGAGGTACTCGCTGTTGAACCACTGCTCGGACAGGCTGAGGCTGGTGCCGTCCACGGTGAGGATCTCGTACCCTCTCCGCTCCTTGACGCCCTGGACGCGGAAGACGGTGCAGCCGGCTCGGTCGAGGAGGGCGCGGCCGGGTTCCATCAGGAGCATGACCCCCGCCTCGCGGAGCCGGTCCGCGAGCGGGGCTCCCGTGCCGGACGGGCGGGCGGTGAGGACGGCCCGCAGTGCGTCGGCGCCCGCGACGGGCGAGTGGTACGGGTAGAAGTCGGCGGTCGTGAAGGTCTTGCCCGCGTGGTAGTCGGCGGGGCCCTGCTCCGCGAGGAACCGGTCCCAGTCGCCGGCCGCCGCGTAGTCGACGGCGAAGCCGCCGCCGATGCTGATCCGGTCGGCCTGCAGGCCCATGACGCGGGCCTTGAGGCAGAGTTCGACGAGCTCACCGGCGAGGTCGGCGCGGGGCTGGGTGGCGTAGCCGGACAGGTGGAAGGAGAAGCCCTCCATCCGTACGGCGTCGGCAGCCTCCCCGCACCGCTCCAGGGCCGTGGCCAGCTCGGCGTCGTCCAGGCCGAAGCGGCTGTGGGGCTGGGCCGGGGGGAGTCGGCGCAGCAGCAGCCGGGCCGGGCGGGTGACCGTGGTGAGCGAGATGACCCGGTCCAGTTCGTCGAGGGCGTCGACGGCGATCAGGCAGCCCTGGAGGACGGCGATCCGCAGCAGGTCGTCGCACTTCGCGGGTCCGGTCACCACGACGTTCTCGCCGCGTACGCCGTGGCCGAGCGCCTCGCGCAGCTCGCCGAGGGAGGCCACGTCGACCCCCGTGCCGTCCACGGCGCACCGTTCGATCCAGGCGGCCGCCTTGTTGGCCTTCTTGGCGTAGTAGACGCGGCCGTCGACGCCCGCCTCGTCGAGGGCGGTGCGGAAGGCGGCGACGTTGGCGTCGAAGCGTTCGGGCAGCAGGAGGTGGAAGGGGCCGCCGAACGCGTGCGCCAGCTCGTGCGGCAGGTCGCCGGCCAGGATCGCGTCGAGCCGCGGATCGGGGTGGGCCGGCAGGCTCGGCGGGGGCGTCACTGCCACAGCGGCACCCGCGTTCCGGCGCCCTGGGCGAGGGCGAGCTGCGCGAAGCGGTGGCCGAGGGCGATGTCGGTGACGACGAGACCGCTGTTGTACGCGAAGATGCTCTGTCCCACGTCGGTGCGTCCGGACGCACGGCCCGCGAGGACCTCGGGGAACTCGGCGTCGACGTCCCGGAGTTCGCCGTTCGCGTCGGCCATGTCGGTGCCGGTGACCTTCATCTGCGCGGCGCTGGTGGCGATGACCCGGTCGGCCCGGTGGAGCGTGGAGGGCCCGATGCCGTGGCCCACGAGGATGCACAGGGCCGCGGGCCCCAGCCAGTCGGCCTCGACCTCGGCCGGGGTGTTCGGGCCGGCGGTGGCGACGACCACGTCGGCGGCTCCGGCCGCGGCACGCAGGTCGTCGACGATCTCGACCTCACGGTCGGGGAAGTGGGCGTGCAGCTGCTCGCGCACGGCGCGTATGCCGTCGGGGTGGGTGCCGTAGACCATCAGCCGGTCGAGCTGCGGCATGGTGGTGAGGAGGAACGGCAGGGCGAGCCGACCCTGCGTGCCGGTGCCGATGACCAGGGCGGTGCGGCTGCCGGGTGCGGCCAGTTCGCGGGCGAGCAGGGCGGAGACGGCCGGGGTGCGCAGGGAGCCGATGCGGCCGCAGTCCATCATGGCGACGGGCAGACCGGTCACGTCGTCGTAGATCGTCAGCGCCGTGTAGTAGTGCTGCTTGTCCCGCTCCTCGTGCAGGCCGTGCTTGTACGAGGTCTTGATGGCGACGACGTTGCGCACGCCGTCGCGGCCGAGCATCGCGTACGAGACGGAGTGACCGTCGGCGGGCTTCACCGTCAGCTTGCGCGGGTTGTCCGACTGACCGTCGGCGAGCGTGCGGTACGCCTGCTCGACGACGTCGACGACGTCGGTCAGCGTGATGTCGATGCCCGCGATGTCGCTGGTGCTGAGCACGCACAGGCTTTTGTCGTCCGCGAGTTCGATGCTGGAGGTCATGGGGGTCCCCTTCGTCCGGTGGGTGTCCGGCGGCTGTCCGGTGGATGGATGAGGCGGTCGGCGGATTACGCGTACGCCTGGATCGCGGCCTGGCCGTAGCCGTGCTCGTCCGTCTCGGCGGCGGGCCGGGTGCGGCGTCCGGGCACCCGTACGGAGGCGCGCTTCAGCCAGCGGTCGGTGCCGTCGTAGCGGGCCTGGAAGGGCACCCGGCCGTGGACGACGAGGTCGTTGTCGACGACGAGGACGTCACCGGGCTCCAGGCTGACGGCCACGGACACGCGGGCGAGTTCGTCCTCCAGTCGGCCGTATGCGGCGCGGTGTTCGGGGGTGGCGTCGTCGAGCGGCGTGTAGGCGGGGTCGAAGCGGAGGGTGAGCCCGTCCTCGGACTCCCACACGGTGGGCACCTTCGGCGGCGGGCCGTCGAAGCCCTGCGCCTCGGCGTAGGCGTCGTCGGGCAGGATCGGCAGCTCCGGGCGGGACAGCAGCGCCACGTCCTCCTCGGCGAGCCCGGTCTTGCGGATGCTGGCCGCGGTGGTGGCGATGCGGTCGTGGTTGCGCATGCAGCCGAGCATCAGCAGGTGGGCGCGGCCGGGGTGGAAGGCGTCCTCGGTGTGCGGGCTGAGCAGGACGGTGCTGCTGGCGCCGGTCTGCTCCTGCTCGTGACCGGGGCTGGGGACGATGTTGTGGACGAACCGGCCGTCCTGCTGACCGGCCCAGGCGAGGGGGTTGCCCATCACCGTGGCGAGCAGGAGCAGCAGTAAGTCCCACACCGCGGCGCTGTCGCCCGCGGTGGCCCAGCTCAGCGGCGTGGGGCCGATCTCGGTGTCGTCTACGGGCAGACCGCGCAGCACGAACAGGCCGTCGGCGGTGTCGACCGGCCGGCAGTGGTGACGAATCGTTTCGCCCAGGCCGGCCGCCGTCTCGGCGACGCACTCAAGGAGCTCGGGCCGGGTGGCCGAGCCGCCGAACTCGTCGAGGATCTTCTGCGCCGCTCGGGTCAGTTCGTCGACCGTGGCGGCATCGAGCACACGGACAGGGGCGGGTGCGGGCGCCGGAGTCATGGCTGAGGTGTTCCGTTTCCGTTGCGGGCGTGCGGGAGGAACCGGGGCGTGACCGGGAGAAGGCATGCGAGGTAAGGCCACCCGGACAGAGGCGGGGGCCTGAATGACGTGGCCGTGTCAGCAGCCGAACGGGAACGTAGCAGTGCAGATTAGGTAAGGCAAGCCTTACCTTTAATAGCAAGTCACCTTTGGCCGGGGCTAGTTCATCGTTGAAGCACCTGATCAAGACCAATGCGGGGATCATTCCGGGCATTGCGCACGGTAAGCGAATCCCCTCTTGCCGTGACCATCTCTCTTAGGGTAGGCACACCTAAGTAACAACGATTTTCGGTTTGAACGAGCAAGGGCGGACGCGTGGAACTGAATCGACGGCAAGTGCTGTGGGCCGGTGGCGGCATCGGCGCGACGGCCCTGCTGGCCGCCTGCGGAGCCGACGGCGACACGTCGTCCCCCGACGCCGCCAAGAACTCCCCGTCCAAGCCCAAGGCCGGCGGCACGCTGCGGGTCGGCGCGCTCGGCCGGACGAACGCCATCACCCGTGATCCGCACGGCAGTCAGGCCAACGAGAGCGACTACCTCATCCTCTCGCTCGTCTACGACACCCTCACCGTCCCCGGCGCCAAGCCGAACACGCTCCCCCGCCTCGCCGCCTCCTGGACGTCCTCGGACGACATGAAGACCTGGCGCTTCACCCTCGCCAAGGGCGCGAAGTTCCACGACGGCAGTCCCGTCACCACCGAGGACGTCGTCTTCTCGCTGCGCCGGCTGCGCGGCACCCCGTCCGGCGCCTCCCGCCTGCCCGGCATCAAGGCCGAGAACATCAAGGCCGAGGGCACGGACACCGTCGTCCTCGTCTCCGACTACGCCAACGCCGAACTCCCGCTGCTCATGCGCCTGACGACCTTCGTCGTCAAGAAGGGCACGACGGACAAGGACATCGAGAAGGCCCCCGGCACCGGCCCGTTCAAGCTGGAGTGGTTCCGCGGCGGCAACGCCCGCCTCGTGCGCAACGACGACTGGTACGGCGGCAAGGTCCTCCTCGACGCCATCGAGGTCAAGATCTTCGAGTCCCCGCAGGCCATGGCCAACGCCCTGCTCGCCGGCCAGATCGACGTCGCCTCCAACGTCGGCGCCGTCGCCGCCCGCACCGCCGAGAAGCGGGGGGACGTCCAGGTCGTCCGCCGCCCCAACGACATGGCGATGCCCATCGTCATGCGCACCTCCGCCGGCTCCCCCTTCGCCGACCCGAAGGTCCGCGAGGCACTGCGCCTGGCCGTGGACCGCGAGGCCATGGTCAAGCAGGTGCTGTCCGGGTACGGCTCCGTCGCCAACGACGTCCTCGGCACCGGCGACCCCGGCTACGCCAAGGACCTCCCGCAGCGCGCCCGCGACCTGGCCAAGGCCAAGTCGCTGCTGAAGGAGGCCGGTTTCGACCTGTCGAAGACGTACGAGCTGATGACGACCGAGGACATCCCCGGCCTCGCCGAGATGGCCACCCTCTTCGCCACCCAGGTCCGCGAGGCGGACGTCAAGATCAAGGTGGTCAAGCAGGAGTCGGGCACCTTCTGGGACAAGACCTGGCTCAAGGGCGACCTCTACACCACGTACTGGGGCACCAACGACTCCGTCGTCTTCTTCGCCAGCAAGGTCCTGGTCTCCGAGAGCGGCCAGAACGAGACCGGCTGGAAGAACCCCGCCTTCGACACCGCGTACCGCACGGCGATGGCCACCAAGGACCCGGCGGCCCGCGCCAAGCTGCTGCACGAGGTGCAAAAGCTCCAGTACGAGGGCTCCGGCTACCTGCTGTGGGGCATGGCCGACGGCATCGACCTCGCCACCGCCGCCGTGCAGGGGCTGCCCACGCTGCCCGGTTACGGCCGGGTCCAGCTCGAGCGGGCATGGCTGAACCGCTGACGGACACCGCCGAGCGGCCGGGTGCCGGGACGACCGGAGGGAAGACCTCCGCACCGTCCCGGCCCTGGCTGTTCGCGGGCGTCCGCCTCCTCGGCCTCCTGGCGCGCAGGGCCCTGCTGCTCGCCGTCCTCCTGGCCACCCTCTTCGCCGCCGTCGAGCTGCTGCCCGGGGACGCGGCGACGGCCACGGCCGAACGCGGCGAGAGCGCCACCGACCTCGCCGAGCGGCGCCACCTGCTCGGCCTCGACCGGCCGGTGCTCGAACGCTTCGCGGACTGGATGACCGGTCTGCCCACCGGCGACCTGGGCACGTCGGCACGCGGCGAACCGGTCGCCGACCTGCTCTCCCGCCCGTTCCCCAACACGCTCCTGCTCGGCGGTCTGGCCCTGCTCGTCACGCTCCTCGCCTCGCTGGCACTGGGCGGCTGGGCCGCGCTCAGGCCCGGCGGCAGGACCGACCGGGCGATCTCCGGCAGCGCGACGGCCGTCCTCGCCCTGCCCGAGTTCGTCGTCGGAGTCGCCCTCGTCCTGGTCTTCGCCCAGTGGCTGGAGTGGCTGCCCGCGGTGACCCTGGCCGACAGCGACGGCGCGCCCGCGTCCTGGCAGATGCTCGTCCTGCCCGTCGTCGCGCTGTCGATCCCGCAGATCGGCTGGAACACCCGGATCGTCCGGGCCGCCCTCGCCGACGAGGCCAGGGCGCCGCACGTGGAGACCGCCGTCCTCGACGGGCTGCCGAGCCACCGCGTGCTCCTGCACCACGTGCTGCCCGGCGCGCTGCCCGCCATCGCCGCCGGACTCGCCACCTCCACGGGCATGCTCCTGGGTGGTGCGGTCGTGGTGGAGACCATCTTCAACTACCCCGGCCTCGGCGCCGTCCTCGCGGGAGCCGTCACCGACCGCGACAGCCCCGTCATCGCCGGAGTCGTCGCCGTCACCGGCGCCGTCATCACCGGCGTACTCCTGCTCGCCGACCTCGTCCGGGCCTGGGCATCCGGAGGACGCCTGTGACCACCGCACCCGTCGCACGGCGCACCCGACCCGTTCGGGGCACGCTGCTGCGGACCCTCCCCGCACTGCTCCTCGTGCTCCTCTCCGTGGCCGGACCCTGGCTCGCCCCACACGCCGTCGACGCCCCGATCACCGCCCCGTACGCCGAAGCCGGCGCCGGAGCCCCCCTCGGCGGCGACCAGCTCGGCCGCGACGTCTGGACCCGGCTCCTCGCCGGCGGCCGCGAACTCATCGCCACGTCCCTCGTCGTGGCCGCACTCGTCACCGTGACGGCCGCCGTCCTCGGCACGGTCGCCGCCCTGCGTCCGCGGATCGGACGCGCCATCGACCGTGCCGCCGACGTCCTCATGCTGCTGCCGCCCGTCCTCGGCATCCTCCTCGTCGCCCTGTCCTGGCCGGCCGGCGGCCGGCTCGCGCTGATCGCCGCCGCGTACGTGCTCGGCGTGCCGTACGCGGTACGCCTGGTGGCGGCGGCCGCCGCGCCCGTCGTGGCGTCCGGCTACGTCGAGGCGGCGACGGCCGGAGGCGAGCACCTCGGACACCTCGTGTTCCGGGAGGTCCTGCCCAATCTGCGCGCCACGCTCCTCGCCCTGTTCGGACTGCGGTTCGTCGCCGCCGTGTACGTCGTCGCCACCGCCGGGTTCCTCCAGGTGGGCCCCCAACCACCCGCCGCGGACTGGGCCCTGATGATCCGTGAGAACTCCGGCGGCATCCTCCTCAACCCTTGGGCCGTCCTGGCCCCCAGCATCGCCATCGGCCTGCTGGCCATGAGCGTCAACCTGGCCGCCGCGGCACTCGTGCCGGCCGGCGGCCGCAAGGCGGTGACCGCGCTGTGAACCACATGCCCCGCTGGTACGCGGACCAGCAGGCCCCGGCGAACGAGGCCGTCGTGCGCGTCAACGGCCTCAGCATCGCCGGACCGGACGGCCGCCTGCTCCTGGAGAACGGCGGCCTCGAACTCCGCACCGGCCGGGTCGTGGCCCTCACCGGCCCCTCCGGCTGCGGGAAGACCACCCTGCTGCGAGCCGTCACCGGCGTCCTGCCTCCAGGCGCACGCCGCGCGTCCGGCGACATCGACGTCCTCGGCCACGACCCGTTCGCCCTGCCCGACGTGAAGCTGCGAGAGCTGCGGCGCCATCGCCTCGCGTACGTGGGACAGGACCCCGGCTCGGGCCTGAACCCCCGCATGAAGGTACGCCGCCTGCTCGCCGAAGTCGCCGCCGACCGCAGCCCGGAGGCGCTCACCGCACTCCTCGACGAGGTACGGCTCCCCACCGACGGAGACCTCGCCGACCGCCGCCCCGGTGCCCTCTCCGGCGGTCAGCAGCGACGCGTCGCCCTCGCCCGCGCACTGGCCCGCCACCCCGCCGTCCTCCTCCTCGACGAACCCACCGCGGGCCTGGACCCGCACCTGCGCGACGAGATCGGCGAACTCCTGCGCCACCTGGCGGAGCGCCATCACATCGCCGTCGCCCTGTCCTGCCACGACGCGGACCTCGTCAGCCGGCTGGCCGACGAGGTCGTGGAGCTCCGCCCGGGAACGGCCACGAGGCCCGCCCGTGTCCCCACCCCCCGAGCCGCCTCACTCCAGCCTGCCGCGCCCTCCCCCCTGCTGACGGCCACCGGTCTGACGGCCGCCTTCACTCACCGAGGACGCCGAATCCCCGCCCTGCACGGCATCGACTTCACGCTGCCCACGGGCGGAAGCCTGGGCCTGGTCGGCGCCTCCGGATCCGGCAAGACGACTCTGATGCGCACCGTCGTCGGCCTGCACCGCGCCACCGGCGGAACCGTCACCCTCCAGGGCAGCGAGCTGCCCGCCTCGGCCACCCGCCGCACCCGCGAGCAGCGCCGCGCCATCCAGCTCATCCCCCAGAACCCCCTGGGCACGCTCAACCCCAGCCGCACCATAGGCTCGGCCATCCGCCGCCCCCTCGCCCTCCACGACCGCACCCCGCGCGCGCAGCGGGACGAACGGGTCCTGGAGCTCCTCGAACAGGTGGGCCTCACCGTCGACTTCGCGAGCCGCTACCCCCACGAACTGTCCGGCGGCCAGCGACAGCGAGCCTCCATCGCCCGAGCCCTGGCGGCCGAACCCGACATCCTCGTGTGCGACGAGGTGACCTCCGCCCTCGACGCGGAGACCGCCGAATCCGTCATGGACCTGCTCGACGAACTCCGCACCCGGCGCGACCTCGCCCTCGTCCTCATCAGTCACGACCTCCGGCTCGTGGCCGACCGGACGGACACCCTCCTCGTCCTGTCGGACGGCCACGTCGTCGAACACGGCGCCACTCCCGACCTGTTCTCCCGCCCTGCCCACCCGGCCACCGCGGCCCTGCTGGGAGCGACGGTGCCTGCCGACTAAACGGGGCGCGGCGCCGCATCGCCGCTGCGCGCCTCCTTCGCAACCTCGGCACGCCGGGGGCGGCGCCACAGGCGCGGGATCGGCAGCGACACCGCCTGCCACCACGACTCCCCGGGCAGCTTCCCCGCCGGCTCGAACGGCTCGCCGGGCCGGGGGAACGCCACCGCCTGGCCGGCCTCCTCGGCCGCGTCCCGCGTCCACTCCCCCGGCTCCGCCCAGGCGTGCGGAGCGAGGTTGAAGGTGCCCCAGTGGATCGGCAGCAGCACCCCGCCCGGAGCACCGCCCTGGAGGTCCAGCGTGCCGATCGCGGCCTTCGCAGCCCGTAGCCTCGTCACGCACAGCGCCCCCACCCGCTGCTGTCGTGATGTCCGAATCTCGGATGGCGAGCAGAATTGACGTGAGGTCCCCGTCCGCTGACGAGTGGCGCACTCGGCTTCCGCGTGCGCGCATGGAAGGGCACGTGGTGTCATCGAATCCAACGGGGGTGCAGGGTCCCGGGCCGCTCTGGTCGGAGCCGGGAACCTTGCTGGAGCACGTGGCCGTCGCCGTGCTCGGGATGGATGACGAGGACCGGATCTGCTACTGGGGACCCGGCGCGCAGAGGCTTTTCGGATACGAGGCAGGGGACGTCCTTTCCAAGCCCGCCGCAACCCTCTTTCCCGCCGCCCCCACGGACGGGGCCAGTGCGGCGGAACGGCTCGCGGAACGTGGTCGCACCCTGGGTTACTGGCGGGTAAGAATGCCCGCCCTGCACCGGGACGGAACCGTCTTCGACTGCGGATTCCGGGTCTTCCCGGTGACGGGCGACCAAGGCCGCACCGTCATCGTCGGCCTGGCCAGCAGGGGCGACGAACTCGACCGGGTGAAGACCAACCTCGCCTTCCTCGACGCGCTCTTCGAGACCTGCCCGATCGGCCTCGTCATGCTCGACGAGGACCTGCGCTACGTCCACCTCAACCAGGCCCTCGCCGACATGGACGGCATCCCGATCGAGGACCACATCGGGCGCAGCATGGAAGACTTCATGATCACGTCCGACGGCGGCGAGTACCGGCGCATGCTGCACGCCGTCGCCGACGGGGGGCGGCCCGTCGTGAGCGCGCTGGTCGTTCTTCGCACGCCGGGCCGTCCCGACCGGGACCAGGTGCGGTCGGTGAGCTTCTTCCCGTTGAGCCAGGCGGGCGATACGCGGCCGGGACTGGGCGGTCTCCTCGTGGACGTCACCGACCGCGAGCAGGCCATCGTGGAAGCGACGGCCGGACGGCAGAGGCTGGCTCTGCTGGACCGGGCCGCGGCCCGGATCGGCACCACACTGGACGTGGACGTCACCGCCCGCGAGCTGGTCGAAGCGGCCGTTCCGGAGTTCGCCGACGCCTCCGTCGTGGAAGTCGTGGAGTGGATGGACGAACCCGAGGTGTTCGACCCGGACCTCCCCCTGGTCACGCGACGGATCGCATCCGGCACCAGTCTGCCGCCTCCGGCACCCGAACTCGTCGGCGGACTGGAGCGCGTGACATACCCGCCGGGCTCGACGATCCACGAGACGCTGAGAACGGGCCTGCCCGTCTGCGTCCCCGTGAACGATGAGTTCATGACACGGACCGTGATCCACCAGGCCCGCAGCCAGTTGCTGATCGACAGCGGCCTGACCTGCCTCCTCATCGCTCCCCTCATCGCCCGGGGCAAGGTCCAGGGAATCACCATGTTCGGCCGCTCCGCCGCCCGCCCGGCCTTCACCGAGCAGGACCTCAGCCTGGCCGGCGAACTCGCCTCGCGCGCCGCCCTGTGCCTGGACAACGCCCGCCTCTACAGCCAGGTCCAGGAGATCGCACTCACCCTCCAGCGCGCGCTGCTCCCCACCGCCGTGGCGACCAGCCCGTCCCTGCGCATCGCTCACCGCTACCTCCCCGGCAGCCACCTCACGGAGGTCGGGGGCGACTGGTACGACGTGATCGACCTGCCGGGCGGCCGGGTGGCCCTCGTGGTCGGCGACGTCATGGGGCACGGCGTACCGGCGGCCGCGGCGATGGGCAGGCTACGGATCACCGCCAAGGCGCTGGCCCGCCAGAACCTGGAACCCGACGACCTCCTCATGGAACTCGACGCCTGCGTCCAGGAAGCGGGCATCGAGCTGGCGACCTGTCTCTACATCCACTACGACCCCGCGACGGGCCGCGCCCGTATCGCGAACGCCGGCCACCCCCCGCCCCTCGTACGCGAACCGAACGGCTCGGTGCGGATCATCGACAACGTGCCGGGGGTTCCCCTCGGTGTCGGCGGCTTCCCCTTCGGCACGCTCGAGATCGCACTCCAGGAGGGCGACATCCTGGCCCTCTACACCGATGGGCTCATCGAGGCGCGCGGCAAGGACATCGACGAGGGCATCGGAGCACTCCGCACCCAACTGGCGGGTGCTACTGGCACGTTGGACAAGACGGCCGACAGCATCCTCACGCACCTGCTGCCGGGCGGCCCGAGCGACGACACCGTGCTCCTCCTCGCCCAGGTCACTGAGCGTAGCCATCCGTCGGCCTCGAGACCGACGGACGACGACGCCTGAGTCCGGGCGGGCCGAAGACGCTTGGGACACAACGGACTTCGGCCCCGAGTATCGGGCACCGGGCCGTACGTGGATTGCGGCTCCTTCCCGTCGGGCAGTGCGGTGGCGAGAGCGTCGACGAGGCTGACGACACGGCCGGGGAAGACGGTGGCCGAGCCGCCGCCCGGGACGACGAGCTGGTCGGGCGCCCAGGGACGGATGCCGCGGACGGTCGTGCCGTAAGCCGCGGTGGCGGTGCGGGCGTCGGTCGCCGAGACGTAGCGGACTTCCACCGGGCGCGGGGTGAAGAATCCCGCGGCGGAGAAGACCTCGTAGGGGGCGGCGAAGTCCAGTTCCTCGACTCCGTCGAACATGGCGACGTGGACGCGCTGCGGTCGGGTCGTGTCGGCGGCGGCCGCGGATGTGGCTGAGGAGACGGCCGTTCCTGTGAGTGCGCCCGTGGTTCCCAGGGCGGTGGTCGCGCGGAGTCACTGCCTGCGGTTCACGGGGGCTACGACGCGAAAGGGGTCGGGCCGCGGTGCCCTGCGGTTCCCGGCCACATCGCGGGAACCCGGTACCCCTGTCGTCCGACTTCTTCACCGCACCGGCAAGGCAGCGGCGAAAGGCAGAGGATGGGCGGACTGGACATACGCATGCGCGGAGTCGCCTGCCGACACGGCCGCAACGAGGCCGTCGTGGGGGTGGATCTGGAGATCGCCGCCGGTGAACGCGTCGCGCTGACCGGGACGAACGGGTCCGGGAAGACGACGCTGCTGCGCGCGGTCCTCGGACTGCACCGGCACACGAGCGGCACCATCGAGGTCGGCGGGCGCGGTGCGCGCTCGGCCGCCGAATGGGCGTGGCGGCGGCGTTCGTGCGCGTGGATCCCGCAGAAGCCGGCCGCCGGGCGGTTCCCCCTGCGCGGGGACGAGCTCCTGGCGAGCAGTGGCGCACCGGCCGAAGCGGCCGAGGCCGCGGGGCGGCTGGGTGTCGGCGTGCTGACCGCACGGCCCGTGGACACGCTCTCCGGCGGGCAGTTGCAGCGCATGTACCTGGCCCGGGCCATCGGCTGTGTGGCCGCCGGAGCGCAGGTGCTCCTCGCCGACGAACCGACCGCCGCCCTCGACTTCGCCGGCCAGGAAGAGGCCGCCGACGTGCTCACCGCACTGCCGGTCACCCTCGTCGTCGTCACCCACGACCGCGCGCTCGCCGAACGCTGCGACCGGGTCCTGGAGATGGCCGCCGGCCGGCTTCGGGAGGTGCGGTGAACACCCTCTCCGCCGCCGATCTCGGCGCCATGCTCCAGCTCGTGCCCGTCCAGCGGGCGGGGTTCGCCCTGCTCCTGGCCGCCGTCGGGCTGCCGGTGATCGGCGTCGTCATCGTCGGCCTCGACATCATGCCGGTGCGGTTCGCGATGATGCACGTGGCGCTCCTCGGCATCGCCGTCGGCCTCCTGACCGGTATCGACCCGATGCTGTGCGCGCTCGTGGTCTGTGCCCTGTCGGGGGCCGGGGTCGCGCCGCTGGCCCGTACACCGGACGGGCTGTCGGGCGCGATGGGCCTGCTGATGAGCCTGGCCATCGCCGCCGCCCTCCTCGTCCTGGCAGTCTCCGGCGTCAACGCCTCGGGCGCGTTCGCCCTGCTCTGGGGCTCGATCCTCTCCGTCGGCACGGCCGACCTCGTCGTCCTTGGCGCACTCGCCGTGGCCGTACCGGCGCTGTTCCTGTGGCGGCGCCGGGAGGTGGCGCTGCTGCTGTACGACCGGGAGCTCGCCCAGTGTTCGGGCGTACCGGTCCGCTTCCTCACCACCGCGCTGCTCGTGCTGGTCGCGGTGGCGGTCGCCGGAGCCATCAAGCTCACCGGCGCCCTGCTCGTCGACGCCCTCACCCTGCTGCCCGCGCTCGCCGCGCGGCGCCTGGGCCGCTCGCTGTGGTCGATCACCCTGTGGGCGGTTGGCATCGGCGTCACCGTCAACCTGACCGGCTTTCTGCTGGCCCTGTGGCTGGACTGGCCCCCCGGGCCGGTCCTGGTCCTGACGGCGGGGGCCGTGGTCCTCGCCGTACATCTCATCCCCGAACGGAGAAACAGCTCATGGCGCGCACCCGCGTCCGCACCCCCCGCATCGCCCGTGTCACTCCCCTCGTCGCACTGAGCGCGGCCCTGCCACTGCTCACCGGGTGCGGGGACGAGGGCACCTCTTCCTCGGGAACGGAGGACCACAAGGCCGCCGGGCACAAGCCGGTGGTGGTCACCACGACCACGTGGGAAGGGGCCTTCGCCAAGGCGGCCGGGGCCGAGGACGTCACGGTCATCGTGCCGCAGTCGGTCCACCACGCGCCCGACTACGACCCCAAGCCGTCCGACCTCGCCGCCGTCGCGAAGGCGGACTTCGTGCTGTACGCGCCGTTCGAGCCGTACGCCGCGCAGATCAAGGAGGCGGCCGGGTCGAAGGCGAAGCTGGTGGAGGTGAACCTCGACAACGATCCGGCCAAGGCCGGTGCCGAGGTTACGCGCCTGGGTGGTCTGTTCGGTACGAAGGCCGCCGCCGGCCAGTGGAAGTCGCGCCTCGACGGCGAGGTGAAGAAGCTGAACGGCGAGCTCAAGGCCGCCTGGCCGGGCGGGAAGAGCCCGTCCGTCGTCACCCAGGTCTTCACCGCCTGGGCGGCCGGGCTCGCGGGCGCCACACCGATCGGTACGTACGGCCCCGAGGCCGTCACCCCCGCCCAACTGGCCACCCTTTCTGCGAAGAAGCCGACCCTCGTCCTCGACAACGCCCACATGTCGACGGGCACGGTGCTGCCCGACTCGGGAGCGAAGCAGGTCGAGATCGTGAACTACCCGGGCGAGGACCTGGACCTCCTCGCGGTGTACCGCAACGCGGCGGCCGAGCTGAAGAAGGCCATGGCCGGATCCTGACCGAAGGACCGAATGGACAGGGAGGGCCCCTGATGAGTGGCCCTCCCTGTTCCTCGTCTTCTATGCCGTCACGCCCGGACGAACCCGGCGTCCTGCTCCTCCGCGATCCGGCGCCGCAGCGCGGCACGGTCGGGCTTCCCCGCGGCGGTGAGCGGCAGTTCGGGCAGCGCGAGCAGGTGCTCGGGGTGCTTGTGCCGGTCGAGACCCCGCCCGGTCAGGTACGCGCCGAGTTCGACGAGGCTCGGCAGGTGCGAGCCCTTCGCCACCAGGCAGGCGGCAAGGCGCTCGCCCATCAGCCGGTCCGGGATTCCCACGCACACCGCGTCCCGTATCTGCGGATGGGAGACGAGCGCGCGCTCGACCTCGGCCGGGCTGATGTTGACTCCACCGCGTATCACCACGTCCTTGAGGCGGCCGACGACGTGCAGGACGCCCTCGTCGTCGAGGAACCCGAGGTCGCCGGTGCGCACCCAGCCCTCGGGGGTTCGGTAGCGGGCGTCGAGCTCCGGGGAGGCCACGTAGCAGAGCGGGGTCATGGGGCCGCGCGAGACGATCTCGCCGATCGCCCCGTCGGGCAGTGGTTCGTGCGTGTCGGGGTCGGCGATGCGGATCTCGGCTACCCGGGGGTCGGGCGTGCCCGCGACGACGCCCGAGCGGTCGGTGGGCGGCACGGTGTGCTGGAGTCCGGTGTGGCAGTTGACGCCGTCCGCCGACCCGTACAGGTTGACCACGGGGCAGTCGAACGCCTCGGCCGCCGCCTTGGCGGTGGCCTCGTCGAGCGGGGCACCGCCGAGGACGAGCGCGGTGGGGGTCGGCAGCGGGTCCGCCGGCTTCGTCTCCTTCTCCAGGGCCTCCAGCATCATCCGGATCATGGTGGGGACACCGAGAATGTGGGTGGGGGCGTGTTCCCGTACGGCCGCGAGCGCGGCCTCGGGGGTGAAGTGGTCGAGCAGGACGAGCGTGCCGCCGTGGCGGGCGAGGGTGACGGCCGTGCCGTTCGAGCCGAAGGCCGAGCCGAGCGGCACGAGGAAGAGGCAGCGGGGCGGGGTGTCGTCGGGCATGAGGGAGGCGAAGAAGTTCCCGCGACCGCCGGCCAGGGCGTTATGGGAGTACGCGATCATCTTCGGCTCCGCCTCCGAGCCGGAGGAGACGAGGATGCGCGCGGCGCTGTCGGGGTCGGGGCGGGCCGGGGCGAAGCCGGTGGGGTCGGTGCGCAGCAGCGCCCTGAGCGGAATCGTTCCTTCGGGCGCGGTTCCCGGTCCGGCGGCGATGACGTGCCGGAGGGCGGGCAGGGCCGGCGCGAGGGCGAGGAGGTCGGCCGCGGGCGCGTGTCCCCGGTGCTCGGTCGCCACGATCACGGCGACGGCCTCGGCGCGGCGCAGCAGGCACTCGGCCTCCACGGCCCCACGTCCGACCGGGAACGGCAGGGCCACGGCCCCCAGGGCGGCGAGCGCGAGGTCGGCGATCACGGCGTTGCGGTCGTTGGGCAGTTGGACGGCCACGACGTCCCCGGCGCCGATGCCCAGCCCCCGCAGTCCTTCGGCCAGACATCGGACCTTCCGGTCGAGCGCCGTGTAACAGAGCTTGCCCTTGGCGTCGAGGATCGCCGTGCGGTGCAGGTCCGCGATCTGTCTGGCTCTGAACAGGCTGTACAGGTCGAGATCGGGACAGGTGCCGTCCACCACCCACGAGCGGCGCAGTTGGGCGGGAAGGAGGTCGGTCAGGGTGACGGTCACGCGAAGCTCCAGGGGTCGGGAACGGCGGGGGCACCGTGCGCGTCCCGGCTGATCGAGCCGGACAGGCGCGGGTCGTGCCGTAGGGCGGACAGGTCGGTGGTGACGGCGGTGGCCGTCAGGCCGTGGGACCGCAGCTGATCGAGGGCGTCCTCGGTGCACATGCCCCGCACGTCGTACGCGGTGGCCGCGGCGGCGCTCGCGTCGCTCGGCGCGATCCAGCCGTCGGACGTCCGCAGGGGGTGACGGAATCCGGCGGGCGGCCGGGGGTCCAGCCCCTGGCGGACCCGATGCAGGGCGGGAGCGAGCAGGGTGTCGGCCGCGCCGAGGAGGGACGAGTCGACTCGTACGCCGTGGCCGGTGCGCTCACGCAGGAGCAGTCCGGCGAGGACGGCCTCGGTGCCATGGAGGCCGCCGAGGAGGTCGAGGAGCGTCATCAGGGACGGTACGGGCGGTTCGCCGGCCGGGTGGACGGCCTCGCCGACGCCGGCGCGGGCCTGCACCATGAAGTCCGTGCCCATGGGGGCGTCGACGATCCGGTCGGCCCAGCCTCCGGTGTACGCGTAGACGAGTGCGGGGTTCACGGCGGCCAGGTGCTCCGCGTCGAGTTCCAGCTCGGCCGCCTTGTCCGGGGCCCAGTTGTGCAGGAAGACGTCGGCGTCGGAGGCGAGTTCGCGCAGAAGGCGCCGGTCGGCCGTGGACTTGATGTCGATCTCGACGGCCTCCTTTCCCCGGTTGAGGGCGAGCCAGCGGGCCGAGATCCCGTCACAGGCGGGCGGCATACCGCGCAGCGGGTCGCCGCCCGGCGGTTCGATCCGGATCACACGGGCTCCGAGCAGCCCCAACAGGTGGGCGGCGAGTGGTGCTTGTATCCGCCGCCCCGCTTCGAGGACGGTCAGGCCGGACAGCGGACCGCCGGACGACGGAGTCACGGGGGCTGCTGCCACGCCCCCCGGTCCAAGGGCGGTCAGCCTCCACGGGTCGGCGCCGTCGTCCTCGGCGGCCCGCTCGCCGAGGGTGCGCAGGCGGCACACCTCGGCTCCGGACAGCCCGGCAGCCTGCCGGATCCGCTCCCACGGGTGGAGGCGGGTCACCTCGTGCAGGACGACGGGAAACGGTGCGCAGGCGGTGGCGTACCGGAACTGGAAGGACCGCCAGCCCGCCCGTATCGCGTCGGCGGGGGTGCCCAGGGCACGCCAGAACGCGGCCCATGCGCCCGGGTCGAGCGTTTCCACTTCGAAGAGGACAGCGTCGGCGGACGTGAACGGCGGTCCGCCCGGGGCGATTTCCACGGCCTCGGGTTCGTCGGCTCCGGCGGCGGCGAGGTACTGGGAGACGGTGAGGAGTCCGGTGCGGTCGGCGGACGTGGTGAGGCGTGAAGTGGGGCCGCCTCGGGCCTGGCCGACGAGTCCGGCGAGCAGGCCCTGGACGGTGAACACGCCGGTGGCCGTGGCCAGGTAGTCGACGCCGAGGCCGCGCGGAGCCCCGTGACGGCGGCCGTGCACGGCCATCACGCCGGTGGCCGCCTGGGCAGTGGCCTCGTCCTCGATGCCGGAACCGGGCACGCCCCAGGACGTACGGGCCGCCACGCTGGAGAACCCGCCCCCGCCGAGGGCGATCCCCTCGGAGTCTCCGTCGCCCGGCCGCGCCCCGAGCCGCCGCAGATGGTCGGCGACGACCCGGGTCAGGGCCGGAGGTCCGGCGATGTCGCATCTCAGTGCGTCGAGCGGGCGGCGGACCTCGGCGTGCGTGGTCGCTGGTGACGCCATGCCTCTCCTCTCCTGGCGCGGCGGTGGCCGTCGCACGCGGGTTTCCACAGGGTCGGGAACTGACGGGCCGGTACGTCCGACCACTTCCCCGGGCAGACAGTCGGACGCGTGTTCTGTCGAGTTCCCGGAGTGGAGGAGAAACAGTGACGGAACATGACGTAACGAACGGCGACCTGATGCGGGAGCGCGTGTCCGCGTTCGTTCGCGACCGTGTGTTCCCGTACGAGCAACGGCTCGACATGGGAGGACCGGACGCCCGGGAGCTGCGCGAACGCCTGCGAGCGGAGGCACGCGAAGCCGGCCTGTGGGCGCTTCCCCTGCCGTCCGAACTGGGCGGCGGCGGGATGCCGTTGGAGGTGTACGCGTCGGTCGCCGAGGCGGAGGGCGCCAGCGATCACGGTCCGGCCGCTGTCGGATCGGCGTCCCTGCTCGACGTGACGATGCTGTCCCGGCACGGGAGCGCGCGGATCCGTTCCGCGTACCTCTCCGGTCTGGTCTCCGGTGACCTGCGCACGTGTTACGCGATGACGGAGCCGGATACGCCCGGCACCGAGCCGTTGCTCACCGCCACCCGGGCGGAACGGCGTACCGGCGGAGGCTGGAGCGTCATCGGGCGCAAGTGGTTCGTGTCGAACGCGCGGGGCGCGGACCTGGTGACCGTGCTCGCCCGCACCAGCGGAACGGCCGGGGACCGGGACGGCCTCTCGCTGCTCCTCGTCCCGACCCGCTCCCCCGGCTTCCGGGTCGTCCGCGAACTGCCGGTCCTGGGGGCGACCGGGCAGTACGAGATCGAGTTCGACGGCGTCGAGGTCGACGAGGACCACCTCGTCGGGGAAGCCGGCCGCGCGCTCGCCGTGGCGAGCGAGCGCCCCCCACAGGGGCGCCCACTGCCGGCGGTGGGGGGGGGGGGGCCGGCCCCCCGGGCCCTCGCCCACCAGTGGGAGCGCGCCCGGGGACAGCGGGG